>JANOXY010000820.1:0-3636 GCA_031418675.1 Pseudomonadota bacterium | reverse complement strand
CAGCACCACATCACCGATGTTGCTCAAGGTAATCAGCAGCACACGGGCGGGGTCCAGAGGGCTGGCAGGGGCGCGGTGGGGAGGTGGTGTCATTTCCCGATGCAGAAGCGGGAGAATATTTCCCCGAGCAAGGCTTCACTGCCACCGCCACCGATAATCGAATGCAACGCATCGGCGGCACGGCGCAGGCATTCCGCAGCGAGTTCGGGTGATTGTGTGGCAAGCTCCATGGTGATGGGCGCAAGCTCGGCGCGGGCAATTTCAAGTGCGTCGAGATGACGGCTGCGTGCAACAAATTCGCTTTCTTCACTTGTTTCGACACCGAGCAAGGTACCGATCGCTGCCATTAGGAGATCAACGCCGGCACCGTCGCGGGCAGAGATGAAAACGTGTTCTGCGTCGGGTCCTGTGATGCGCGCAGCGGGTTGGTTCAGGGCGTCAATTTTGTTGTGGACGACCAATATGCGGGTAACCGATGGTGCCGAGTGACTGAGTGTTTCGAACAGTGATGTTAAGGGCCGCAACGAGGGATCTTCGGTCATTAGCAAGATCAGATCGGCGTGCTTCATCGTGTTGGCGGCACGACGCATGCCTTCTTGCTCGATGACATCCTCGCTCGCGCGCAAACCTGCTGTGTCGCTGAGGCGCACCGGTACGTCGCATATCAAGGTGTCAACTTCGATGACGTCGCGGGTCGTGCCGGGAATCGCGCTGACGATTGCCTTGTCGGCGCGGGCGAGTCTATTAAGCAGGGTGGACTTACCCACGTTCGGCGCGCCGACGATGGCAACATTCGCACCGTTGTTCAGGCGCGCGCCTTGGCGAGCGCTGGCAAGCAGCCGATGGATCTGTTCGCGGTGATCGGCGATTCGTGGGAGTTCTAGCGCTGCCAGCGCGTCGCCAGGGATGTCATCCGGAAAATCGATCGCGCCTTCGAACGCCACACGTGACTTCACCAGGTTCTCGACGATAGCGTGAATGCGCTTGGAGAACTCGCCTTGCAGCGTGCGCAAAGCTGAGCGTGCAGCACGAAGAGATCGGCTTGCGATTAGATCGGCGACAGCCTCGGCCTGGGCGAGATCGAGCTTGCCGTTGCGAAATGCGCGCTCAGAAAATTCCCCAGGGCGTGCAGGACGCGCGCCCAAGCGAAACATTTCCTGCAACAGGTCTTGCATCACCAGCGGATTGCCATGGGTATGGATTTCGCAAACATCTTCGCCGGTGAAAGAAGCGGGGGCCGGGAAATAGAGAACGAGTCCGGTATCGATCGTTTCACCCTCGCCATTTCTGACGGGCCGCAACAGTGCTACACGAGCGGCGGGGATCTCTCCGATCAGCGTCATAAGCAACTGGCTGACCGCGCAGCCGGACGCGCGCACCACGCCCAGTGCACCATGGCCGTGGGCGGTAGCGATGGCGGCGATAGTGTCGGTCGCCGTCACGTTGGAGTCTCTCAGCTTGCTTTAGCCTCTACCGCGCGGGTTATCTGCCACTGTTGCGCGATAGACAGCATGTTGTTGACGAACCAGTAAAGGACCAAGCCCGAGGGAAAGAAAGCAAAAAATACTGTGAACATGATCGGCATGAACTGCATGACTTTGGCCTGCATCGGATCGATGGGTGCAGGATTGAGCTTTTGTTGTCCCCACATGCTGATGCCCATGAGCAACGGCAAGACAAAAAATGGATCTTTCTCGGACAGATCGTGAACCCATAGGATGAAGGGTGCTTGCCGCATCTCGACACTTTCGAGCAGCACCCAGTAGAGCGCGATGAACACAGGGATTTGCACGACGATGGGCAAACAGCCGCCGAGCGGATTTATCTTCTCGTCCTTGTAGAGCTTCATCATTGCTTGATTGAGCTGCGCCCGATCGTTTGCAAACCGCTCTCGTAGGGCCAGCATGCGTGGTTGAACGCGACGCATATTGGCCATCGATCGATAGCCGGCGGCCGACAGCGGAAAGAACATTAGCTTGAGAAGTAAAGTTACAAGGATGATGGCAAAGCCCCAATTGCCGGTTTGGTCGTGGATGTATCGCAAAGTCATGAAGAGAGGTTTGGCGATAAACCATAGCTGGCCGAAATCGACGCTGAGTTCCAGACCTGGCGCGATGGTCGAAATAATGTCGTGACGTTTCGGCCCGATATAAACCTTGCTGGATAAAGTCTGTTTGGTTGACGGGAGAACAGATATTTCAGGGCCTTGAAAGCCGACCGAGTAGTGGTTTTCGTCAAGGATTTTTGAGTAGTAGTGATAAGGGACATCGGGCGGCGGGATCAGAGCCGATACGAAATAGTGTTGAATAATCCCGATCCAAGCGCCCGCTGCGGTGACAGCGATCGGGCTTTCTTTTATCTCCTTGAACTTGAATTTCGTAAAGGGTTTTTCCGGTGTGGACAGGGCAGGTCCTGTAAAGGTGTAAACCATGCCGCGCATGGAAGATTCGTCGTTGCGCTTGAGCTGTGCGTACGAGTGGGCACGTATGGATTCGCCACTGTGGTTGGTCACCTCGTGTTCGATAGTAATAATGTAGCTGCCACGCGTAAGGATGATGCGCTTTTCGACCGTTAGGCCGTTGGGTGCGGCCCAATGTAGGGGGATTACTACCTGTTCTGCATCTGGCGAAAGCGTATAGGTGTCTTGGTCAGCGGTATAAACATCATGATGAGTCGGAAGGTTCTCGGAGCCGATTAAACCAGACTCCTGGACAAATACCCTCGCAGCGTCGGTTCCGAGGAGCTCAACAGGCGGTGCCCCCGTGGCCGTGCTGATTGGGTAAGTGCGTAGAGAAACGCTCTCTAGCGTGCCTCCCGCAGTAGAAATCTGAATATCGAACAAGTCGCTTTTTGCGTTGATCGTTTTTGCGGTTGCCGTGCGTAACTGCGAAGAGTTCGCGTCCGGTATGGAATCTGAACTTGTGTTCTGAGCTGGTGTTGCAGGAGTTGGCACGGAAGCGGGACGTACCGGGGTGTCCGCAGCGGCCGTTACGGGCCCGGGAGGAACCGGGGCATAGTCTTTCTGCCAGGCTTCCCACAGCTGGAAACCGGTGAATGAGAGAGCCACGATAAGCAGGACGCGTAAATGTTCCATGGTTTCGGGAAATGCTTGTTATTTTTTACTAAACGAAGGTCGGTGGCGCGATTCGACCGTTAATGTGATTAAAGCGCGGGTCATGTCAGCGCGGAGCTCATACTTTGGGGCTAGTGCGGCGCTTGGTTTGAGCAACACAAAGATGTCCAAGGGTGGGAGTTGCTGGGCGACTGTTCGAAAGGTCTCGCGCAGGAGCCGTTTTAGCTGGTTGCGACGGGTAGCCTTTCTGGCGACGCGTTTGCTCACCGCAAGGCCCAAGCGGGCAGCTTGGGCCGCACTTTGTCGGTAGTAAATGACGAATCGAGCGTCGTTGTGTCGATAGCCGCCGTCAAGAAGGGCCGTAAAGTCTGCGGCTATGCGCAGGCGTTGGCTAGGACGGAACAGACACGAAATGGATTCTGGACCATCACCGACGGCGAGGTTTGTCAGGGGGTCAACCGTAGCCGCCCGCGAGCACGTCGAGCTTTAAGGACACGACGACCACCTTTCGTTTTCATCCGTGCGCGGAAGCCGTGGTTACGAACGCGCTTAAGGCGGCTAGG
>JANOXY010000819.1:0-3261 GCA_031418675.1 Pseudomonadota bacterium | reverse complement strand
ATGTCGGTGAAATTTGACGAGCGCTGGACCAGGCCTGCGAGCTCACGCGAGGCCTTGGCCTGGTCGTCGCCGGTAACGACGTCGACAATGATGTGCAGATTGCTCCAGGTCGTGAGATCAGCGCTGGCGTCGTTTATGAACTGGTTGACGGCGCTCAATTCGGCGCGAGCCGCCGCCAGGAGTTGATTGTCGATCTCGGCATGCAGTGTCGTGCGCGCCGAATAGAAGCTCAGGACCGCCATGCCAAGCATGGGGATGCTGGACAACGCGAGGGCCCAGGCTGCGGTGCGCACGCCCAGTCTCACGGCGGAGTTTCGTAAATCACGCCCGCGCCGTGCACTGCCCGAGGCCCTGTAATCGTCGCAGGGCTATGCGAGGTGCAAGGTTCGGAGCCTAGCTCAGGGCTGTTCATGTGATTGCGAAGGCAGTTTGTTTTCAAGGTTGGTCTCGCCGGGTTAGCGTGTTGATCGATGGGCTCGCCACGTCAACAGGTCCCATCCTTGGTTAGGCGAATGTAACGGCGCCAGGCGCGATTACTTGAACAGACCGGCGGAAACCTGCTGGGCAAAGCCCGCGCCAGGTCCGGTCGGGTGGTCAATCCCGCCCAGGCGGGGGAAGTCAGTTGTCACGGGGAAGCTTCGCCAGCCACCCAAAATGTCCACTCCGCGCCGCCCACTGCGCGGCTGACAAGGCATAATGACGTCCGCGGTCTAGATGCCGCGTCCAACAAATCTGCATAGCGATGTAAGGGGGAGCGAGATGGCCGCAAGTGGACCTTTGGTCGGGTACAAGGTAATTGAACTGGCGGGCATCGGGCCGAATCCCATGTGCGCGATGATGCTGGCGGACATGGGTGCCGAGGTGATCCGTGTCGATCGCGTCGCGGACGCCGGTCTGGGCATCGCAATGGAACCGAAATACGCACTGCTCGATCGTGGCCGCCGTTCGATTGCTGTCGATCTGAAGCAGCCGGCTGGCGTTGAGTTGATTTTAAAAATGATCGAAAGCGCCGATGCGCTGATCGAAGGTTTCCGCGCCGGTGTCACTGAGCGCATGGGCCTGGGTCCCGAAGACTGCTGGAAGCGAAATCCCAAACTGGTCTATGGCCGTGTCACCGGGTGGGGGCAGGACGGGCCCTTGGCCAAGGTCGCCGGCCATGACGTCAACTACATCGCCCTGACCGGTGCGTGTTACGCCATGGGTTATGCCGATCGTCCGCCGCCGCCGCCGCTCAATCTGGTCGGTGATTTTGGTGGCGGTGGCATGTTGCTGGCGGTCGGTGTGTTGGCCGGTCTGCTCGAAGCACAAAAATCAGGCCGCGGTCAGGTGGTCGACGCCGCCATGACCGACGGCGCGGCGATTCTGATGACGGCCATCTACGGCATGCATGGCGCGGGGTTTTTCACCGACAAGCGCGAGAGCAATATTCTCGACGGCGGTGCGCATTTTTACGACACCTACGAGACCAAAGACGGCAAGTACATCTCCATCGCGTCAATTGAATCGAAGTTCTACCAGGAGTTTCTCGAGCGCACGGGCTTCGACGATCCCAAACATGTCGATCACAAGGATCGCACCCGCTGGGCAACACGCGCCGATGATATGAAGGCGTTGTTTCTGACCAAGACCCGTGATGAGTGGTGCCAGACGCTGGAAGGGACCGACGTGTGCTTCGCACCCGTGCTGAGCATGAGTGAGGCGCCCAAACATCCGCATAACGTCGCCCGTCAGACCTTTGTCGATCACAATGGTGTGACCCAGCCGGCGCCAGCGCCGCGGTTCAGCCGTACGCCGTCGGCGATTCAGAAGGCACCGTCCAGGCATGGTGCCGATACCGACGCGGTATTGAAGGACTGGGGTTTTTCCAGCGACGCGATAGCCAAGTTGAAGGACGCTCGCACCGTGAGCTGAGGTTCTCCCTGTAGGTGCGAATTCATTCGCACAATGATCCCCGATGCGCTGGAATGAATGTGCGAATGAATTCGCACCTACCAGGAGGCGGTGCATGCATCGCCTCATCGGAGTCTGTCGTCGCCATGCCCACAGTCGATCTCGCTACCTATCCTGCCGCCACCACCTTGCTCGCCGCCATCGTGCGTCGTGACCTTGGTGTTGAAGAATTGCTGCGTGCCACGCTCGCGCGCATCGACGCACTTAACCCGCAGCTCAATGCCATCGTCAGCCTCGACGCCGAGGTGGCGCTCGCGACGGCGAAGCAGCTGGATAACACCCGACCCACGCCTGAACAAACGCTGTTCGGGCTGCCCATCGCGATCAAAGATTTGGTGCTGACACGGGGGCTGCGCACGACGTTTGGCTCGCCCTTGTATGCGGACTTCGTTCCCGACCAGGACGATCTCCTGGTGGCGCGCCTGCGTGCCGCCGGTGCCATCATCATCGGCAAAACCAATACCCCGGAATTTGGCGCGGGCTCACAAACCTTCAATCGTGTGTTCGGCGCGACACGCAATCCTTATGACCTCGCGCGTACCTGCGGTGGCAGCAGCGGTGGTGCGGCCGTGGCGCTTGCCAGTGGCATGTTGGCACTGGCCGACGGTAGCGATTTAGGCGGTTCGCTACGCAATCCAGCTGCGTTTTGTAATGTTGTTGGATTGCGACCTTCAGCGGGGCGGGTGCCGAGCTGGCCACGTCTTATGTCCAGTGAACCGCTGGCCGTGCAAGGGCCGATGGCGCGCAACGTCAGTGATTGCGCTTTGCTGCTGTCGGCCATGGCCGGCCCCGATGCGCGAGTACCGATTGCGCTCGGCGAAGCTGGCGCGACATTTAATGTCCCCCTGGACGGTGACTTGCGTGGCCGGCGACTGGCGTGGTCGCCCAATCTTGGTCAGTTCGAAGTTGACCACGAAATAATCCAGGTGCTAGAAGAAGCTTTACCGATCTTCACCAAACTGGGTTGCAGCATCGACCAGGCCTGCCCCGATTTGCGCGACGCCGACGAAATCTTCCGGGTGCTGCGTGCGTGGCAATTCGCGGCGCGCTTCGGCGCCGATTTTGAACTTCAACGCGCGCATCTGAAAGATACCGTGGTGTGGAACATCGAGCAGGGCCTGGCCCTGACGCTGCACGATGTGAGCCAGGCGGAAATCAAACGCACACAACTGATCGCGCGTGTTGCGGCGTTTTTCGAGGATTACGATTTCCTGTTGTGTCCTGCCACTCAGGTGCCACCCTTTGCCATCGAACAAGAATGGGTGACGAATATCAACGGTCGTGAACTCGCCACCTATCTCGACTGGATGG
>JANOXY010000818.1:0-3416 GCA_031418675.1 Pseudomonadota bacterium | reverse complement strand
AGCCATGGCTGCACTGGCAGGATTGGTGCCATGGGCCGAGGCCGGGATCAGGCATACATCGCGCGCGCCTTCACCGCGCACCTCGTGATATTTCCGGATCACCAGCAGGCCCGCATATTCGCCCTGGGAGCCGGCATTGGGCTGCAGTGAAAAAGCCGCGAAGCCGGTCAAGTCGATCAGCATCGCCGTCAGCTCTTCGAACAGGCGCTGATAACCCTGCGCCTGATCGAGGGGCACAAAGGGGTGCAGATCGGCGAACTCGGGATAGGACAAGGCTTGCATTTCAACCGCCGCGTTCAGCTTCATGGTGCAGGAGCCAAGCGGGATCATGGCGCGATCCAAGGCAATGTCGCGACGGGCCAGGCGTCGCATATAACGCATCATTTCAGTCTCGGAGTGATAACGCTCAAACACCGGGTGAGTGAGGATGGTGCTGCGACGTTGCAGTGCGGCGGGAATACATTCTTCGATGGTGGCGTCGATAGCCTGAAAATTCAGCTCTTCGGCGTCGTCACGGACAAACACCCGCCACAGCGCCCGCACCGCTGGTCGATTGATGGTTTCGTCAAAGGCGATGCCGAGGTGGTCCGCGTCAATCACCCGCAGATTGATGCCGGCCGCCCGTGCGCGGGCAGCAAAGTGGCGCGCGCGATTGGGCACATGCAAAGTAATGGTATCGAAGTAGCAGGCGTGGACAATTTCATAACCGAGACGCTGCAGGCCGCTGGCCAGGATCTGCTGAAGCCGATGCACGCGGCCCGCGATCAGGGCCAGACCTTTGGGGCCATGGTAAACCGCGTAGAACCCCGCCAGCACCGCCAGCAAAACTTGCGCGGTACAGATATTGCTGGTGGCCTTCTCGCGCCGAATGTGTTGCTCGCGGGTCTGCAGTGCCATACGCAAAGCAACCCGACCATCACGATCACGCGACACGCCGATCACGCGGCCGGGCATGGTTCGTACAAAACGTTCGCGGGTGGCAAAAAAGGCCGCATGGGGCCCGCCGTAACCCATGGGCACACCAAAACGCTGGGCACTGCCAACGACGATATCGGCATCCATCTCGCCCGGCGGTTTTAACAACACCAGGCTCAAGAGGTCGCCAGCCACGGTCACCAGCATGCCGCGCGCGTGGGAATTTGCGATGAACTCACTGTGATCACACAGCGCTCCACTCGAACCCGGATACTGCAGCAGAGCACCGAAGTATTCGCCCTCGCTCAACAGCGCGTGGGCATCACCACAGACGATCTCAAAACCAAAATAACGGGCGCGTGTCTGCACTACGGCGATGGTCTGCGGGTGGCAGTCGGCATCAACCAGAAAACGCGAAGACGGATTTTTGGCCAGCCGCCGCGCCATGGCCATGGCCTCAGCAGCGGCCGTGGCCTCATCCAGCATCGAGGCGTTGGCGATCTCCATGCCGGTCAGATCGATCACCATCTGCTGGTAATTAAGCAGCGCTTCAAGACGCCCCTGGGAGATCTCCGCCTGGTAAGGTGTGTAGGCGGTATACCAACCGGGATTCTCCAGCACGTTGCGCTTGATCACTTCCGGCATCAGGGTGCCGTAATAACCCATGCCGATCATCGAAATATTGACGCGATTGCGCTCACGCATGGCACGCAGATGATTGATGATGGCCCGTTCGCTGACGGTTTCGGTGAGAGCCAGGGGTGCGCGGGAAATTATGTTGTCCGGTACGGCGCGCTCGACCAGTTGTTCGAGGGAGTCGAGACCGAGGCTCGCCAGCATGTGCTCGGTTTGTTCCGGGGTCGGGCCGATGTGACGACGGATAAAGTCGCCACGGGATTCAAGTTCGTGGAGCGTAGGGCGTGCGGTCATAGGGCCTCGCAGGGACAAATGGATTGCAGATCCTGTAGGTCCGAATTTATTCGGACACTCAAACCAGAGTGACCGAGCTGGGCGCGGGCACCAATGCCCGACTGAAGTCGGACCTACAAGACCTACGACTAGAGCTCGGCGATATAGGCCAGATAAGCATCGGTGTCCATCAGCTTATCGAGCAGCGCCGCGTCATCGAGCTTGATACGCAACAGCCAGCCGTCGGCCAATGGTGCGTTGTTGACCAGCTCGGGTTCGTTGGCCAAACGTTCGTTAATGCCCACCACGGTGCCACCGACCGGCAGCTTCACTTCGCCGACCGCTTTGACCGATTCGATCACGACCAGATTGCTGTCGTGATCGAGATGCGCGCCGATGACCGGCAGTTCAACAAAAACAATATCGCCGAGTTGTTCCTGGGCGTACTCGGTGATACCGAGTACCACGGTGCCGTCGGCTTCGACACGCAGCCATTCGTGTTCAGGGGTGAATTTGAGTGGATTCATCGGTGTATATCCGCGCTTGAATTGGAATAAATTGCTCAGGTCTTTTTGTAGCGATGCGCCACAAAGGGCAAGGCCACGATGTCAACCGGATGTTCGACCTCGCGGATGACAACGCTCAGCACCGAGCCGGGACTGGCCAGCGCGCGCTCGACATAACCCATCGCCACGGGCGCATCGAGGGTCGGGCCAAAACCGCCCGACGTAACGTGGCCTACCACACGTCCGGTGTCATCGTGCAACTGCGCGCCAGCGCGCACCGGAATGCGGCCGCGGGTGCGTACGCCGACGCGCAGACTGGCGCTGCCGTGGCGTGCTTCTTCGAGTATTCGCTCGTGACCGGGGAAGCGCGCCGCCACACCGTCGCGCACATATTTACGTGCGATGGTCCAAGTCAGACCAGCCGCAACCGGCGAGGTGGCTGCGTCGATATCGGCGGCCGATAAACACAAGCCAGCCTCCAGGCGCAGTGAATCCCGTGCACCGAGCCCGCAGGGTTCCACCCCGGGCTGGGCCAGCAGCAGGCGCGCGAGTCGGTCTGCGTCATTGTTTGCGACCGCGATCTCAAAACCATCCTCGCCGGTATAACCACAGCGGTGCAGGATTACCGCCATGCCGGCGATGGCCGTTTCGCAGCCCTGCATGAAGCGCAGGCCAGCGGCGTCCGGACATAGTGTTTCGAGTACTGCGCAAGCCTGGGGGCCCTGCAAGGCCAGCAGCGCAAGTTCAGGATGGGGCGTCATTTCGCAAACTGCGCCTAGCGCCTGGGCGATATGCGCGCTATCGGCATCCTTGAAGGCGGCGTTCACGACCAGGTGCAGGCGATCAGCTAAGCGCGTGATCATCAAATCATCGAGGATGCCACCGGCCGCAGTGGTCAGCACCGAATAGCGCTGCTGGCCCAGGGCCAGGCCGGTGATGTCGCCGGGCACCAGGGTTTCAAGTTCATTGACCGCGCCGCGCAGGCTGAGCTGGCCCATATGCGAAACGTCGAACAAGCCGGCGGCGGTGCGCACCACCTGATGTTCGTGTTTGATGCCGCGCACGTATTGCACGGGCATGGCGTAA
>JANOXY010000817.1:0-2232 GCA_031418675.1 Pseudomonadota bacterium | reverse complement strand
TCTATCGCACCGGCTCCATCACCAAGCAGTTCACTGCCGCCGCGATCATGCAGCTCGTGGAGCAGGGCAAGGTGGCGCTCGACGATCCGATGACGAAGTATCTGCCGGACTTCGCTGGCACCGCTTACGACGGTGTGACGGTCAAACATCTACTCACCATGACCTCTGGCATCAATTGGACGGAAGACTACGAAGATCTGCTGGCTGACGTCGCCGAGCACTACATCAAGCCGATCGCGCAGCGTCAGCATGGATACATCCGCGCCTATATGAAGACCCTGCAGCGCATCGATCCCCCCGGCACTCAGTACTACTACAACACCGGCGACACTTTTTTGCTCAGCCTGATTTTGTCCAAGGCCACCGGCAAGACGGTCGCTGAGTATTGCGCGGAAAAGATCTGGGCACCCTGCGGCATGGAGCAAGACGCTTATTTCATGCTCGAGTCCGACGATGGTGACGAGATCACCGGCAGTTGTTGTGGCGCTTCGCTGCGTGATTACGCGCGATTCGGTCTGCTGATGTTGAACGACGGTGTAGCACCCGATGGCACGCGCGTTTTGCCGGTTGGTTGGACGCGGGAAGCAACGGCGCCGTCCACGCCCAATTTCCATAAAGACATCGGCGCACGTCCGCGCCTGGATACCTCATCGTTCACAGGTTATGGCTATTTATGGTGGGTACATCATCCCGGTAGTTTTATGGCCCTGGGCGCTTACGGTCAGTGGATACATGTCGAACCCAGGCACGGATTGGTGTTTGTGATGATAGGTGCCATGCCGCGTGAGGTATTCATGCGGCCGCAAGAACCGGCGTCGAAAGAAAAAGGCTCGCAGCATGGTGGGCCGCGGCGGTTTGCGTTTATTGAGGCGGTAAAGCGAGTGTTGGGGTGAGGGGCAGGCCAGCGTTTCAATAATTGAAACGCTGCTGCTGGTTCTCACCTCACAGAGCGGCTCACGGACGGGCGCACACCATGGGCTGAGACCCACGGACGGTGCAATCCACCGCGCTCCTCAGGCGCGGTCGACGCAGGGCTTGCTCTGATAAACACAGTTGCATAGGGTTGTTCTCTATTTCGGACATTTGTTCCGAATAATGGAACGCCCATGAGCACCATCGATAAAGCCCTGGACGCCCTCTTTCTGCTCAGCGAACGCGCCCAGGCGTTGCGCCTGGCGGATCTGGCGCGTGAGCTCGGCATGCCACGATCCAGCGCCCATCGCATCCTTGCACCCCTGGTCAAACGTGGCCTGGCCGAACAGGACGGTGATGGTCGCTACCGCGCCGGCTTTGCCTTGATGGCCTTGGGTTTGAACGTTGCGAGTCGCGAACCGCTGGCAACCGCCGCCAAGCCGGTGCTGGAAACCGCGGCAGCAGAACTCGGCGAAACTTTTTTTCTGGTGGTCGCACGCGCCGGTCGACTGGTGGTGTTGGAAAAGGCCGAAGGCAATGGCTTTTTGCGCGCGGCGCCACGCCTGGGCGCCAACGTGCCGGTGCATGCCACGGCGGTGGGCAAACTTTATCTGGCCTTTGCCCCTGAGCTGGTCACCCTGGACGAACTGGCGCGTTATACACCGGCAACTGTGCGCTCGCGCAAAGCCCTCGATAGCGAAGTTGATCGGGTGCGCGCCCAGGGCTGGGCCACCAATGTTGAAGAGTGGCAGGCGGGACTCGCCGTCGCCGCCGCCCCGATCATGAGTCACGGTCAACTGCAGGGCGCGGTGGCGCTGGCCACGGTTACCGCTCGTTTCACCGCCATCGGCTCAACCACCGCCACGCGCCGCGTGGTGCATGCCGCCGAAGGCATCGCATTACGTATTGAAGGACGCCGCCCATGAAAGTCTGGTACCGCAATGAAATTGGCGACGCACGCGACTGTCGCATTTCCGTCCTCGACCACGGTCTGCTCTATGGCGACGGTGTATTCGAAGGCATACGCATCACGGCTGGCAAAGTATTTCGCCTGGCCGATCATATTGCACGCCTTGAGCGCTCGGCGCGCGCCATTGGGCTCGAACTGCCCATCCGCGGTGAAGCTTTGGCGAACGTCGTGCTGGCCACCGCGCGCGCCCATGGTGAGGCCGAAGCTTTCGTGCGTCTCGTCGCGACCCGCGGCGTTGGCGAACTGGGCGTTGACCCGGCTTCGTGTGTGGAACCCGAATTGTTCTGCATCGTCGCCAGCCTGCGCATGTTCCCCGAGGAGGTGCGCGCCAAGGGCCTGCGGCTGCTGAC
>JANOXY010000816.1:0-2077 GCA_031418675.1 Pseudomonadota bacterium | reverse complement strand
ATGCCGAGGCCGCCGCCAAACATCAGGGCGGCATCTCGGCCTTTCTGGTCCCCACTTCGGCCCCCGGCTTCGAAGTTGAAAGCATCGTCAAGCTGTTTGGTCACGCCGGCGGTGACGAGGGCGCCCTGGTGCTCGACAACGTCTACGTCGAACCGGAACAACTGGTCGGCAAGCTGCACCAGGGGTTTGGCACGGCGCTGCTTGGCGTTTCCTTGGGCCGCGTTTACAACGCGGCGCGCGCCATTGGTCTGGGGCGCTTTGCCATCGAACTGGCGCTGAAGTATGTGCAGCAGCGTGAGGCCTTCGGCCACCCCATTGCCGAATACCAGGGCATCACTTTTCCACTGGCCGAATCGGCCATGCAGTTGCACGCTGCGCACCTGATGGGCATCAATGCCGGCATCCTGCTCGATCGTGGCGAACGCGCCATCAAAGAACTCTCCATGGCCAAGTGTTATGCCGTTGAAGTGGGCTTAGAAGCGGTCAACCGCGCCATGCAGGCCCACGGTGGTATGGGTCTGACCAATGAAGTCGGGCTGTCCGAGATCTGGCAGACGCTGCGCATCATCAATATCGCCGACGGCGCCAATGAAATTCTGAAAAGGACCATCCTGCAGCGTTTACTGAAGGGCGATACGGAGCTCTGACTGCCACCGAGCGAGTTTGCCCCCAACACCCCAAGCTTTTCGCCGGTGGAGAGAAAGGATCGCTCCCAGGTCCACACCCTGATCGGGTAAGGCTTGCCGGGTGGTCAACACAGGGCCCAGAATCCCTAACCTCATACGCGACCGGGGAGGCCACGCAAATGAACACGTCCAGCGCAAAAGCAAGCAGCCACGACACCGACTTGCTCAAGAATTTTGATCACCTCAATCCAGAGCTCGGGCAGGACGGCACGCCTTGCGCCTATTACGAAGGGCTGCGCGACGAGGCCAGCGCCCGTCAACGCTATGTCGGCTGGAGCGAAAAACATGGCGGCTTCTGGGCGGTGTTGGGCTACGACGAATACAGCGAGATCGCGCGCAACCCCGCTGCGTTTTCCAATACCGAGCCCACTTTCCCCCGTTATGGCACCGGCGAAGCATTGATGATTGCCGGCCAGGACGATCCCGATCATCGTTTTGCACGGGCCCTGGTCAACTCACCCTTCGGCCCCAATGGTGTGCGCATCTACGACGACATCCTGCGCGATAACGTCAATCTGTTGATCGATGGTTTTATCGCCAGCGGCGCGGCCGATGTCGGACAATTGGTGGCACGACCTATCCCCGCCATTCTTACCGCCTTGCTGATGGGGTTGCCCGCCGAGTTGGGGCCCAAGTTCATGCGCTGGTGTCGAGCGATATCCGAGGGTTTTATTGTCGATCCACAAGGGGCGGCTGCCGATCTGGCCGAGATGTACGCCTACTTCGAAGACACCATCGCTACCCGTCAGCGGGACGGTGGCGCCGACATCCTCTCGCAGGTGATTAACGCCGATGTTGATGGGCGCAAGTTCAATCACCAGGAGCTGCTGGGTTTCTGTACGGTGCTGATGCTGGGCGGTATAGACAACACCAAAAATCTGCTCGGTTCGGTGTTGTGGCGTCTAGGCTGGGATGTGGATCTGCGTGCGCGCCTGGTGCGCGACAGCAGCCTGATCCCCAAGGTCATCAACGAATTCCTGCGCTACTACTCACCCGCTTTCACCGCGCGCCTGGTGATGCAAGACATAGAAATCGGCGGCGCGCAGCTGAAAAAAGATCAGATGCTGCTGCTGTGCAATCCCATCGCCAACCGCGATCCGCGCGCTTTCGAACATCCGGACAGCTTCATCGCCGACCGCAGTCCCAATCGCCATGTGGGCTTGGGGCTCGGTGTGCACCGCTGCCTGGGTGCCCATTTGTTGACCCTGGAAGCCCATATCGTGATCGAAGAATTTCTGACGCGGCTGCCCGATTACACGCTCGATGCCAAACGTCCGAGTCGTTGGTGGCCGGGCTTTGTGTCGGGCATGGGCAATGTGCCTATTACGTTCACACCACGTGCACCACGCAGCAACGTGGTTGGCAATGCCGGTGTAGAAGCGTGGTTGGCC
>JANOXY010000815.1:0-1680 GCA_031418675.1 Pseudomonadota bacterium | reverse complement strand
CTCAAAGCCGGTGTCGCCCATCGCCAGCGGCGCGAAGAAGTGCTGATCCAGATAGGCAGCAAGCGTCTGGCCGCTGACGATTTCGACGATGCGTCCAACCCAGTCAATGCCAATGCCGTATTCCCACTTCTCACCCGGATCGAATACCAGCGGCGCTTTCAAGGAATCAAACTTGCAAGTCGTGATCGAAGGCAGCTGGTGATACTGCATATAGTTGCCGACCCGCGCATTGAACAGGTCGTAGGAATAGCCCGACGTGTGGGTGAGCAGATGACGCAGGGTGACATCCCGTTTGGGTGCGCGGGTCTGGGGTTTGCCGTTGTTATCGAAGCCGGTCAACACTTGGGCTTGACCGATCTCCGGCGCGATGTCTTTCATCGGCTGCTCGAGGGTGAGGCGGCCCTCTTCGACCAGCTTCATGGCGGCAGCGGCCGTTACGGCCTTGGTCATGGACGCAATACGGAACACCGTGTCCAGCGCCATCGGCGCGTGGTCCGTTGGGCCCCGCTGGCCAAAGGCGCCACTGTAGATGATGCCGTTGGCGTCGGCGGCCAGCGCAACAACACCCGGCACCGCGCCGCTCGCAACGGCCTTGGCCAGATGTTGGTCAATTTGTTTACTCAAAAGAATTTCTCTCCGAATCGGACCCATGAGCGAGTCGGCCTGGATTATACGGGCGTCGCTGCCATTGTCAGGCACCCACTCGCGCAGTCGCTGTCGATAGTGTGGGTTTGCCTGTGGCGCAGCGATTGACAGACGCAACCTCGCCCCACGCATAATCCGCCACGCTCACTATTCTTCGAGGTAATGTCATGTCTTCCATCGCGCCCGGCCGCAAGATGTTGTCCGGCATCAAAGTGCTCGACTTCACCCAGTATCTGGCGGGACCGGCCGCGACCCGTCTGCTGACGGAGTTCGGCGCGGAGGTGATCAAGATCGAACGCACGCCGGGCGGGGATCACGGTCGTCGCATCCACCTCGTCGCGCCCGAGGTCAGCGCATTTTTTCTCGCCGCCTGCGCTGGCAAAAAATCCCTGGCGGTGGATTTTGGTAGTGCGGATGCGCGCGCCGTGGTGCTGGACCTGGTGCGCGACGCCGATGTGGTCATCGAAAACTACAGCCCTGGCGTGATGGCGAAGTACGGCTTTGACTATGCGTCCTTGCAAGCCATCAACCCCAAGCTTGTGATGTGTTCCATCTCGGGTTTTGGCCAGGAAGGCCCCTACGCCAATTTCACCAGCTTCGACATTATCGCCCAGGCCCAGAGCGGCGTGATGTCCATGACTGGCGACCCCGATGGCCCACCGCAGTACGTGGGGAATTATTTTGGCGATCCAAACGCGGGCGTGCACGCGGCTTTTGCCATCGCCGCGGCGCTTTATCACCGCGCGCTGCATGGTGAAGGGCAGTACATCGACATCTCACAACTCGAAGCACTGGTGTACATGGACTACGTCAACATTCCACTCGCCATGATGAGCGAGGGTCGCATCAGCCCGAAACGTTTTGGCGGCGACTTCTGGTCAATTTGCCCCTACGGCACCTATCGCTCCAAACAGGGTTATGTGGTGCTGGCGGTGTTAGAGCCGCAGTGGCCAGCGCTGGTCAAAGCCATGGGCCGCCCCGATCTCGAGACCGACGAGCGTTATGCGACCCAGGTCGCGCGTTGCGCACGACGTC
>JANOXY010000814.1:0-10415 GCA_031418675.1 Pseudomonadota bacterium | reverse complement strand
TGTCGGACAACACAAAAAAGTCGAAGGTGTTGATCTCACCCGTCGCTTCGATTTCACGATAGATACATTCCAGCGCACCGAATACCCGCTGCGGTGATTCGTGGTAAATCGGCATGATGATCGCGGTACGGGTCGCGAGGTGGGTGGCGGGCGGAAGCAGGCCAGTGGTGAGTGCCCGTGCGCCGCGCCACAGCGCAAACAAGCCTGCCAGTCCGGTCCAGAACGACAGCGCGATCCAGACAAAATTGGCGGTGAACAAAATCATCAAGATGATTTCGATGACCGAGATGCCACCCGGTGTGAAGACCCGCCCGAGTTCATAACAGCCCAGGCCGGTGGTGCCGAGGGTGAGGATGGCGAGCAGCAGTCGCCGTCGCCAACGTGGTTCATCGACGACCGTTGCGGCAGCGTGTTCACCTTCCTGTGTCGTCCATTGCGTCAGAGACTGCGGTGGCATCGGCAGTGGTGCAGGTGGCGGCAGAGACAGCGGCAGCGCCTGGGTGAAGGCGGCTTCAAAGGCACGCGAAGGTGGATCGGCGAGCAATTGTTCGGGCCACAAGCGGCCAATTTCCACGCTCAGCAGGGCCACCCGCGGCGCAGCGGAATAGGGATGCACCGGAATGCCGGACCGCGCGACCAATCCCGCCAGCCAGTGGCGGATGCGATCGTCGATCAGCTTGAGCGTCTGGGTCGGGCCACTGTCGAGAGGAATATCACCCAGCAGCGTGAGGGCTCTGGCATTGGCGGCTTCGGCGCTGTACCCCAGCCCCGCGAGGTAGCGCGCCACGACCCGTTCGACATGGGAGCTGCTGACTGTTTCTAGGGCTTCATCCACCGTGGCAGGTCACGCAACGCACACTCAGGAGGACCACTGGTAGCTCCAGGTTTCACTGACTGCTTTGTCGCCGACTTTAAGAAAGCAGCGCAGTTCCGATGGTTCTTCGTCGGTCACCGAAAGATCAAACGAGACGCGCCAACCGCCGGTCACGTCGTTGTAGAGCGTCGCTACATTCAGCACCGCACCACGCGAAGCGGACACCACGGCGTCTATCGTCGCGTCGATATTGCTAGGCAAGGTGACGCCGAGGAAATCGAGCACGATGCGCGTGCTGTTGTCCGTATCGCTACGGCCTATACGCGTGGCAGTGACTTGCGCCGGGCGTGGTTCAACACCGCTGGGCGCGTCGGCGCACCAGTGCAAGCGGTAGGTAAACTGCACCTCGCGCTTGGCCGGCAAGGGTTCTTCCGGCCGCCAGAAAGCGACGATGTTGTCGTTGCTCTCGCGGTCCGTGGGGATCTCAATGAGCATCACCGCACCCGGCCCCCAGTCGCCGACGGGTTCTACCCACACACCGGGTCGGCGTTCGTAGTGTGCCTCGAGGTCCTGGTAGTTGGCGAAATCGCGGTCACGCTGCATGAGGCCAAAGCCCTTGGGGTTGTGATCCACAAAGCTCGATATGCGCAGGCGTGCCGGATTGACAACGGCACGCCACAACCACTCATTGGCGCCGGTGAGGATCATGAGGCCATCGGAGTCGTGCACGGCCGGTCGAAAATCATCGACACCCACGCGGTCGTTGGCCGCGAAATAAAACATGCTGGTCAGCGGCGCCAACCCGACCGTGGTCATGGTGGTTCGCGGAAAGAGCGTTACGTTGACGTCGATGATGGTGTCGACCCCGGGTCGGATAGTGAAGGTATAAGCGCCGCTCAGGCTCGGACCGTCAAGCAGCGCATGGACGACAATACTGTGGCTGTCGACCGGGCGCTCCAGATAGAACTCGCGGAACACCGGAAACTCTTCGTTGTCGTTCGTAGCGGTGCCCACCGCAATACCGCGCGCCGACATGCCGTAACGCATGCCGCGCCCCAGCGCACGAAAATAGCTGGCGCCGAGAAACGAAATGAGTTCGTCGAGATAGTCGGGCGAATTGAGCGCGGTATGCACACGCACACCAGCGTAGCCCAGGGTTTCCGGCAGCGGTTTGGGGCCGAGGTCGGTATCGCCATATTCGAACAACGCGGGTGAATATTGAATTTCACTGGAGTCGCCATCAACCACCGCGAACACCCGCACCAGGTGGTTGTAGTAGGAGCCGAGATGAAAAAATTGCGCAGTGAATTTTTTCTGATCGGCCCACAGGGCCTGCTCGGGAAGAAAACGGATCTGGCGATATTGTTCGACCGTCATGTCGGCCAGCACCGCCGGCAGCTTGCTGTCGGGCGCAACAAATTCATGGGTGGATAGAATCCGCGCCCGTTCGCGCAATCTTTCGATAGAAAAGGGGCGGCCTGGGCGCGTCGCTGGTTCCGCCCACGGCCGTTCACGGTCGCTGCAGAAAGTTGTCAAACCGCCAGCCAGCATGAGGCGCAGCACGTGGCGACGCGAGAAATACAATTGATCGGTCATGAAAGGGCGTGGGTTCGCATCTGTCCGGGCGCGTTTTGCGTCGCAACAATGACCTTTTGACCGCCCATTCGTCAAGGCCCGTTCGATGAAAATAAACTCCCGCTCAATTGCAACGGTGTTGGCCACCGTGCTGAGTCTGATTTTGCTCTGTACAACGATGCAAGCGCTGGTTGTGGGCCATGAGAACATCTTGCCCGGGGCCGCGATACAGCTGCCAATGAGCCGTGGCAAAGGGGTCGCGTTTTTGGCCATCGACGCTTCGCGTGAGCAGCAGCGGGCGATGTATATCGATGCATTGACTGCGCAGTCTTATGCCGTTGTAGCGCTCCCAGTCGGTGTGCCGCTAGCCAATGGGGCAAAGCTGCGTGCCGTTGCCGATCAAATGGCGGCACGTGCTGGCGTAGCAAGCCGCCCGCCCGTGTGGGTGGCGATCGGCCCGCACAGCAGCCAGCAGGCTGCATCGCTGCTGGTCGGCGGCGATCTCGCTCACGCCTTAGTCAGCGTGGATTTTTGCCCAGGTGTCACTGCGCCCGAGCTCGCCGCCGCTCCGGCCTTACGCGCCCCCTGGTATGCCTTGCAACATCGCGATGTGGGTTGTGCATCGCGGATTGTGCAGGGCGCGCTGGCAGCGGTGCCCAATACCCATCTCACCTGGATTGCGCCTGACAAGGCCGGCAAGCCTGGGCCCGCGCTGGAATTCGACGCCTTGTTACAGTGGCTCGATCCGACGATCGCCGCGCAAGGGCAGGCAAGCGCAAGCGTACCCGGTATTCCCCTCATTGAACGGCCAGTGACCCACGCGCGCACCATGGTCGTGTTCCTAAGCGGTGACGGTGGCTGGGCCGCGTTTGATCGCGGTGTGGCTAGCGCATTGAACGACATCGGCATTGCGGTACTTGGTTGGGACAGCCTCAGTTACTTCTGGAAGGCGCGTTCACCCGTCGAACTTGCGCGCGATCTGGCGCGGGTGATCGAACTGTTCGCAGTCCGTTGGCATGTGCAGACAGTGGTGGTGGCGGGCTTTTCTTTTGGGGCGAGCAGCGTACCGTTTGCCGTCAGTAGTTTGCCGGCCAAGTTACGTGGGCGAATCACAAAAGTGGTGCTGCTGGGGCCGACACCAAGCACCAGTTTCGAGTTCCGCTTGAGTCAATGGCTGGGCAATGATAGCGGCGACACCGTATTGGTCGCGCCAGAAATCGCCAAACTCGCACCCCTGCCGGTGTGGTGTCTACGCGGTGAGGCCGACAGTGAAGCGCAATGTCCGCGACTCGCACCGCCATCGCGAGTGGTGGTTTTGCCGGGGGATCATCATTTCAACGACGACTATGCCGCTTTGGCGCGGTTGATTGCTGCATCACCACTCAAACGTTGAAGGCCACATGTCGCCAGTTGTCGTAAAGCTGACGCGCCAGCGCATTAAAATCCGGCATGCAAGCAGCAGCGTGCGCGCGCAACTCGTGGGCGCCGTCGGCACCCAGCACGCGGCTCAGCGAATCGCGATAGGCCGGGATAAGGATCCAATCGTCGACCGTGTTCGGCAACACTTCAACATGGAACTGAAAGCTGAAGGCATGTTTGCCAAAGCCCAGCGATTGCACTGCGCAGGCCGGCGAATAAGCCAGGACCTCGGCGCCGGGCGGCGCCTGCTGCACTTCTGCGCCGTGCCATTGCAGGCTCTCGAAGCGCGCTGTGACGCCGGCAAAAAACCGATTGGCCAGTCCCGCCGCGGTGAGCGTTACCGGCATCACGCCCACCTCTGCTTGTTGGGCCTTGCCGACCTGTCCACCGAGGGCGGCCGCCAACAATTGGTGGCCCAGGCACACCCCGAGAAAAGGTTTGCCGAGGGTGAGCACGGCATGACAGATGACAGCCTTTTCGTCTTTCAGCCAGGGGTGCAGGTCTTCTTCCCAGGTGTCCATCGGCCCGCCCATGACGATCAGTGCGTCATAGTCCTCTGGCGCCGGCAAGCGCTCACCGGCATCGAGCTCAACGGTATCCCACACAATGCCATCGGCCTGCATGAAATCGCGAAAGATGCCGGGATGCTCGACGTCGACGTGTTGCAGCACAAGGAATTTTTCAGTCATTGACAAGGTCTCGCGTTAAGTCATTTATGCAGGATATTCGGCGCAGCGCGACATTACATTGCCAAGCGCAGTGCATGAAGTCGTGTGTTGCCTGAGCAAAGCCTCCGCGGCTACGGTGCGTGGCCGTGTTGTGACCTGGTCGGCCGCCGATGCCGCTCATTTGCTCGCAGATCTGAGCCATCGCCAGGGCCATCCAGTGGTGGCCACACCCCCCCCGGAGCACCGATGAACCAAGACCTGCCATCTCCGCGCGCTAGTGACGAGCGTGGTCACGCCTCGGATCGGGTGCGCCACTGGTTGCTCGCGGCGCTGGTCTGCGCGCTCCTGCTGTTGGTATTGCATACACTTGCCGCTCTGGTGGCCGACGTGCGCTACGTCGACATCGTCGACGCGATTACCGCCACACCACGCCCGCACCTTGGGTTTGCGCTGCTTGCTACCGGCGCGAGCTATCTCGCCCTGACCCGCTACGATGCCTCGGCGTTGCGCTACGCCGGTGCCAAAGTGTCCACCGCTACGGTCATGCTGACCGCATTCATAGCCTACGCACTGAGTAACACCGTCGGGCTTGGTGTGCTGACCGGTGGCGCGGTGCGCTTGCGTTTGTATTCGGCTGCGGGCGTTGAGGCGCAGCAGATAGCTCAGGCGGTTGGCTTTAATGCCCTTGCCTTTGGTACCGGCATGACCACCTTCGGCGCGCTCGGCGTGTGGTGGGATGCCGACGCGCTGGCCGCCACGATGGCTGTGCCGGCGCTGGTACTTGAAGTTCTCGCAGCCCTGGTACTGGCCGGCATGGTGGCATTTCTTGCGCTCTGCCACTGGCGGCGCGAGGTGCAGATCCACGCCCATTGGCAGGTCCGTCTGCCACCGGTCGGACTGGTGTTGCAGCAGTTGTTTATTTCCGCGCTTGACCTGGCCGGCGCGGCGGCGGCGTTGTGGTATCTGTTGCCTGCCGGGGCGGTGCCGTTGCCGAGTTTTATGGCCTTTTACGTCACGGGTATTGCGCTTGGTGTGGTGAGTCATGTGCCGGGCGGACTAGGTGTTTTCGAGGCTGTGATTCTGCTGGCATGTGCCGGGCATGTGCCGGCCGAGCAGGTGGTCAGCGCACTGATTCTGTATCGCGTGATCTACTACCTGCTGCCACTGGCGGTAGCGGTGACGCTGCTTGCTGGTTATGAACTGCGGGCCGGGGCTGCTGCGCCCTTTGGCCGCGCCGCAGTGCGAATGTTGCCTGCGGTGCTGGCCACCATGACAGTCATGGTCGGTGTCATGCTGCTGCTCTCAGGCATGACACCGTGGGCCGACGAAGCGACCGACCTGCTCAGCATGCACGTGCCTTTGCCGGTGGTTGAAGCTGCCCATTTGTTTGGCAGCATCACCGGTTTGGTGTTTTTGTTTGTTGCGCGCGGACTGTTTCACCGACTGGACGCTGCCTGGTGGGCTGCCCTGCTACTGGCTGTAGTGGCCGGCGTACTGGCCCTGCCGGGCGGGGTGAATCTAGGTCAAATGTTCGCACTGGCCTTGTTCGCTGCGCTGTTGCTGGTAACCCGTCGCCATTTTGATCGGCGCTCGCGGCTGTTCGAGCAGAGTTTCGAGCCCTTGTGGTGGTGCTGTGTGGTCACGGTGCTTGCGGTCAGTGTATGGATGTTGCTGTTCGCCTATCAGGACTTCGAGTACGTCCACGAGATGTGGTGGCAGTTTGAGTTTGATGCTCATGCGCCGCGTTCTTTGCGTGCGCTGATGGCGGTGGCAGTGATCGCTTTTGCGCTGGCGCTGGGGCAGCTGTTCCGCAACGCGCGCGTGCGCCCCGCCGCGCCCAGCAACAAGGATCTGGAACGGGTGACGACAATCCTTGACCAGCAGTCGAGTGCCGAAGCCTATCTCGCGCTGATGGGCGACAAGCAATTGTTGTTCTCCGACGCTGGTGAGGCATTTCTGATGTACGGCCAGCACGGAGGTTCGTGGATTGCGCTATTCGACCCGGTCGGTGAGTCAGCACAATGGCCTGAGCTGGTATGGCGTTTCATCGAACTCGCCCATGCGCACGGCGGCCGACCGGCCTTCTATCAAGTGCGCCCACAGACACTACCGCTCTATCTCGACGCTGGCCTGAACGTGTACAAACTCGGGGAAGCGGCGCAAGTGCCGCTCCCAGCTTTCACGCTAGAGGGCTCGCGCCGCGCCAATCTTCGTCAGGCGGTCAATCGCGCGGAACGGGAGGGACTGCAGTTTGAAGTCATCGAACGCGCACAGGTGCCGGCCGCACTGCCAGCATTGCGCGCCGTCTCAGACGCGTGGCTGAACGAACACGCTACGCAGGAGAAGCGCTTTTCGCTGGGCGCTTACGATGAAGCGTATATCGCGCGCCAGGCGGTGGCGGTGGTGCGTCGAGCGGGTGCCATCGTGGCGTTCGCGACGCTCCTGTGTCCGCCCCTGCACGACGAAGCGAGCATCGACTTGATGCGCCACCTGCCCGATTGCCCGAATGGCACCATGGACTTTCTGTTTGTGCGTCTGCTGCTCCATTGTCAGGCTGCCG
Source organism: Pseudomonadota bacterium (assembly GCA_031418675.1). GTDB lineage: Bacteria > Pseudomonadota > Gammaproteobacteria > JADJYF01. The sequence goes on along the minus strand of JANOXY010000814.1, from coordinate 3,379 downwards.
GTTTTGCGCGTTTTGATCTGGGCATGGCACCAATGTCCGGCATGATCGCCCATCCACTCGCTACGCGTTGGCATCGACTCGGACGGCTGGTCTTCGAACACGGTGAGCGCTTTTACAACTTTCGCGGACTGCGCAGTTTTAAGGACAAGTTCGACCCGCAATGGGAACCTCGTTACCTCGCCGCGCCGGGTGGCTTGGCACCCTTGCTGGCACTGAGCGATACAGCGGCGCTGATCAGCGGCGGCTTGCGCGGACTGATTGCCAAGTAAGCTCGTGCACCCTCAGCGTTTGCGCCGCCACAGATACACCGCACCGGCGCCCGCCAGACCACCGAGATGGGCAAAGTGAGCAACGCCACTGGCGCTGCCGGTGACCCCGAGCAACAGTTCGATAGCGGCATAAAGCGCGACAAACACGCGCGCCGGCAGCGGGATGGGTGGGATAAGTAACACGATGCGGCGCTGGGGAAACAACAGCGCGAAGGTCAGCAGCAATCCAAAAACACCGGCGGAGGCGCCTACCACAGGCGCGTTGGAGTGGGTAAATGCAGCGCCCACCACAATCTGCGCCAGCGCGCCGGTAACCACACTGGTGAAATAAACCTGCGCCATGCCGCGAGCGCCCCACACCGATTCAACCGCCGGGCCGAACATCCACAGCGCAAACATATTAAAACCGAGGTGAGTGAGACTGCCGTGCAGAAAACTGTAAGTGAGCAACTGCCAGAAGGTCGCGATTGTCGGTGAGCCACCGGCCAGCCAATCAGCGGGCCACAGCGCAAACCATGCATAAAGGCCTTCACCGAGCAGCATCTGCAACAGATACGCGCCAATGTTGACTTGCAGCAGCGTGCGGGTGAATGGCGGCATGGGCGCGGAGCGAGATCAGGAAAGTATTTGGCCTAGAGTAACCGACGTGGGCCGCGATGCCGCGACTATTGTGGCAGCGCTTGATCCCGCAGGCGTGCCAGCAGCGCGGCCGGTTGATTGGGCATGAGCTGGTTCGGATAAACCGCCATGACCTGCAACCAGGGCTTCAGACGATGATGGGGATAGTAGTGTTGCGGATAGCTCGGACTGGCATTCATCATGATGAACAGATAGCGGCAACGTCCCGTGCTCAGGCGTTTGCGCAACTCGTCGTCGCTGACCCTAAACGGCGGAAAACCGTCTGCGCGCAAACCACTGTAGAGCGCCGCCACCGATGGTTTGATCGAAACCAGGCAGGACTCCGGTGGCAGGCGACCGGGCCTGCCGATGTCCATTAAAGCTTCTGTGATGGCCCGCTGGTAGCCGAGCGTCGGAAAGGCTACGGCCGGGTTGGGGTCGAACCACGGCGCGCTGCGCACATAGGGCGCCAGTTGTGGATCGGCCGGCGGTGCAAACAAACGTGACTGCACGAGCAAGGCAAATGGCGCGACGGCTGCCAAGGTCAACAGCAAGGGCAGCGCGGCGCTATAGTGTGGCGCCACCTTGGGCGCCAGGGCGCGCATGCCGAGCACCGCGTAGATGAGCGCAAACGGCAACAGCGGATAGCACATGCGCTGATACTCGGCTGGGTAAGGCCAGACGATCATCAGCAGCACATAGGCGGGCACCGAGATGCCATCGAAACACGCGCGGCGCAGTCGCGTAAGCCATCCGACACTTGCCAGCAATGCTATGGCGAGCGGCAACAGCGGCAAAAAGCCGGGCTGCCCGATTTCGCCAAACACACTCTGCCAGGACGGCACTACCGCGCGCAGATTCGCTTCCAGGCGTGCCAGCACGCCGAGTTGCTGATAGAGGTGGAAAAAGCTCTGGGTATAGCTCACCTGACCGTGATGTGACATCGCCAGATAAATCACCGGCGAGGCCACCAACACGCCGGCGAGCCAGGCCCGGGGTGGCCGTTGTAAGCATAACCACAGCACAAAGCTCGCGATGAGCGTAATGCCGAAGCTGCGGGTCAAATAGGCTGCGCCTATGGCGAGCGCGGCCAGGAAAAGCCTTTGCCGTTGTGGCGCGTCGTTCGCCAGCAAGGTCGCAGCGCTCAGCCACAAAGCCAGATAGAGATGTTCACTGTGGAGCTCAAGTCCTTCGAGCAGACTGATGCGCGCCAGCGCGCTCAGGAGCACAATCGCCAGCGCTTCGCCACGGGACAGATCAAGCGCTCGCGCCAGCGCATAGATGGCCAAGCCAACCAGCACGATGATGAGGGCCGTAACCCGATGGGCTGCAGCCAGCGAAGTGCCACCACCGCTCAGCGCCAACAGCCAGGGATACAGCGGTGGGTAAACGCTACGGGCCGCAAACTCAGCTGCCGCCGCGTGGGGTGTGCCAAACGGCGAGTAGTGATTGGCAGTGAGAAAATAAACGGCGTTATCGCCACCGAAATCGGCCAGCAAAGTGCCACTGCCGGCCCACCACAAGGTGAATGCCACCAACAGCAGTGCCAAAGCTGCGAAATAGACGGTTGAAGCGCGCAAGGTATCGACCGGTGACGGCCTGGCCTCCAGGCGTTGAAACAAACAAACAGGCTCTGAGCCGCCCCTGGCGCCAGTATAACGGCGGATGATGGTGCAACCTGAGATTGAAGCCATCTCGTTTGACGCTGATGTGCCAGCGGGTACTATCCGCGCCAGTCGTGCGTAAGCAGCCGACACCACGCTCGTCAACTTGCTCATCAACTCAAGCGACACGGAGATCACTATGCGTATTGGCTATCTTGGTCTGGGGCTCATGGGTGCGCCGATGGTGGCTAACTTGTTAGCCGATGGACACGAGGTCACGGTGTGGAACCGTAGCGCGGGCAAAACCGCAGACTTGGTCGCGCTTGGCGCGCGCGTTGCCGATAGCGCGGCCGCCGCTTGCGCAGGTGGCATGGTAATGAGCTGCCTGGCCGATGATGACGCATTGGACGCGGTGTTCGCCGATGGCGAAGTTGTGCGCGCGCTTGGCGCCGATGGCGTGCACGTTTCAATCAGCACGATTTCCGCTGAATGCGCCACGCGGCTCGCCGCTGCCCATGCCGCTGCGGGTGTGCACTATGTCGCGTCACCGATCATAGGGCGGCCCGATGCAGTGCGCGCGCGTGTCCCATCATTTCTGATCGCGGGCGCGGAGGTCGCTAAGGTTCGGGTGCGACCCGTACTTGAAAAACTCGCGCGCCGCATTTTCGATTTTGGCACCGTCGCGGCTGCTGCCAATGTCGCCAAAATCAATTTCAACTTCATGATTGCCACGACCATCGAAGCACTGGCCGAATCCTTCGCGGTCGTGGAAAAACACGGTATCGACCCTAAGCTCTTTTACGAGATGGTGATAGGCACAGCCTTCGGCTGTCCGATCTTCGAAAACTATGGGCGCCAAATAAGCCAGCACGGCTGGAACAATGTCGG
>JANOXY010000813.1:0-1768 GCA_031418675.1 Pseudomonadota bacterium | reverse complement strand
CGGCCGGCAGCGCGGTCTCTTATTGAGGGGCTCGCGCTGGCAGAAAGTCTCGTGAGGTCATAGGTGCGCGACGTTATCTGCACGATGACGAGTGGCAGTAGTGCAAGCCGAAGTGTATGCGCTCATCGTTGCATATCGTCTTTCGGTCCACGAACCAACTGAGCTCAGGGCGCTCGATATCCGCGTCAATGGCCTTGATTGCCATGAACTTGTCCGAAGTTCTGCAAGCCATCCCACTCAGTCGTCATCGTGCCCGTGACCATGTCCATGACCGCGGCCTTTCCCTTCGCCACCGTGTTTGCGTTTTTCCTTGCGCCGTTCGTGGCGCTGTTCACGAAACTCCTCCGGGTGTGCTCTGTAGCGCGGGGCGTATTCACGCTCGTACCAATCATCTCGAACGAAATAGACCTGCCGTCCGCAGGCGTTATATTCGCCGCAATGCCGGTGCCAATTCTTGGTGTAATCAACGGGTACTCGAAGATAAAGCGGTGCCAGGACAACATTTGGCGGCGGCGGCGCGATCACTATCGGCTCGGGAAGCACCAACTGCGGCACCATGTTGCTGCCGAGATTGACCTGGCCATAAAAGCCGGGCTGCCCGATATTGACCGATACGCCGACATCCACGGCAAATGCAGAAAAAGATGCCGTGGCGAGCACGGCCGCGAGACTGAGCTTTTTCATAATGCCCCCATACCCAATACGCTATTTGTGATTAACTGCACGCTAAGTATGTGCGCCTGAAGGTGACCTGAATCCGAGTTTGTGTTCCCTCCATAAGTGCAGACGACTCGACATGACTCTGAGCGCTCAGCCGCGCACTCGATTGATAGACCGATAGCCAGCAGTTGATGATTTGCATGCCAACCCACGCCTATCGACCTGCGAGATGCCCATCGGCGGCAAAATTGAAGGTACTGCCTGTCCTGGCGTCGAGGATTAGAACTGGGTCACAAAACATCAAGGCCTCGTTTAGTACCAGAGCGCCTCTATTTGATACTGTCAAGCATAGTTCTAAGGTCATCTAAGGCTAAGTAGAACCAGTCGTTCGTCCAGAGGTATAGAAATAAATGAAAGCAATTACATCATCAATCATCGCGCTCGGACTGTCTCTTGGCGCGTTCGCTTCCAGCCACGCAGCGACGACGTCGGTGTCGGTTTTTCCTACCGACACCAAGACGCTCCTGACAGTTCCGAAAAATCGCTCTGCTGTTGTGCGTAGCATTGTCGTTTCGAATCCAGGCGTCGCGGCAGTTTGCAGTCAGCAGATACTGAGGGGTGAGGCCGTCAAAGCTGATCTGTGCGTTCCGGCTGGCTCCTCATTTCAGATGGAATTCAGTCCGGCGCTGCTCTACAAGCGTAACGAATCAATTGAGCTTAGCAACGGCGATGCTGTAACGACTACGAATTTCACCGTGAACTATCGAATCATTCCGCCTGGCAAGGGTCTCTACGAAAAGGAAGAATGATCCCAATCGCTAGATAAATTGGCTGCCGGCAAACCATCGTGCAGCGCTGCAGCCTGCCCTAATGCGCGATCGCAACGCTTCACGGTACCGCCCAAGCTTCGTTACCCCGCTTTGTAGAGCGTTCCGCTCCAAATCCTCGTCGCTAAATCAAACCCTCGATCGAGAACATTTTATAGAGCGCTGGGTCGTTACGCAGTAACATATGCTAGTAGTGATAAAGGGTAGCCCACCTACCGGAACTGCGAGAGGATCGCGCGCGACTTGGAGGCATGGCGAACTAGCAGCGATCAGCGGTCGGC
>JANOXY010000812.1:0-5901 GCA_031418675.1 Pseudomonadota bacterium | reverse complement strand
CTTGTGGAGCCGAGCCCTCTACCATTAATGCGACCAGCGAGGATTTTTTGCCAGAAGCGAGGCCCAACAAAGCCATGAACGCAGACAGAAGCGTCTTGGCTTTGGTGAAGATTGCCCAATCGGCGACCATCGGGACGCGGAAGGCGCGTTGCCACCAGGTAAAACGGGCTTGATTGCGATGGAAAGAGGCGAGGGTGGATCGTTTGACGCGTTCGCGAAGCTTGATGGCTTGGTCGCGTAGTCGAGCTAGGCGAGCGGGGTTGTTCACGCGGGGTGCATTACGCTTCATGGTTTCCTCATGCTGCGTGAGAGTCGGGGGGTGACCGAATCTCACAATTCAAATGGTGGGGAGTGGTTTAACTCGGCCTGAATGCCTAATGGACAAATGCCGACGTAACCTCGCTACTACAACTAAAATCCGTAAAATTGCTTGATTCGCAATCTCAGTCGCTACCGACGCAATTCGTGCTTCTTGCGCAACGAGAGAAAAAGCTTCTTGCGCAACGAGAGAAGAAGTTCAAGAGAATAGTCAAGTTCCTAAAAAAAGCAATCAGAATTGAGATATTGTCAAATGTTGTTTTTAGGAATTTTTGATTAGGCGGCCTGCTGGATTCCGTTGACGAATTTCTTTCCTTCGAGAAGGGAGATGATGAGCTCGTGGCCGTCTAGTCGACGCCAGCGTTTTGATGCCGCTTCTGCCAGTTTGAAAATCATTACCAAGCTCGTATTTCGATTGCCACTTCCCTTCGTTTTTCGATGCGTTACAAAGAAGTGCGAACTAAGGATTGCTACAGAGCCCTTCGCTTGGAAAAACGCGGACTAAACTACCGCTAGCCGATCGTTTGCTGTCGGCGAAAACCAACAAATCCCATCGAAATATACTTGGTCTTCCAGCCCAACGTCGGTGTAGGCGTTCAACGTGAGATTGATGTCGGAATGCCGAGCCAGACTCGGCGCCATTTTAGGTGAGACGCCGGGCTTGGAAAGATTGGTAATGAAGGTCTTGCGTCACGCGTGGAAGTCGGCGTACGAATGCGATCCATGGCTTGGCTCGTTGGGGGACTGTTGTGGAAACAAATCCTAACGACCAAGCCATTTCTATTGGAAGAGCCAGTCGTTCAAGCGAGCATATCCATGACGACGTTGCCATGGATGTCCGTTAGCCGGTAGTCACGGCCCTGATGACGATAGGTGAAGGCAGTGTGCTCGATGCCGAGTTGCTGCAGCAGGGTGGCATTGAGGTCATGGATGTGGACCGGATCTTTGACAATGTTGTAGCTGTAATCATCGGTTTGGCCGATGACATGACCTCGCTTGATACCTGCTCCGGCAACCCACAAGCTGTAGCAGCGAGGGTGATGATCGCGGCCATAGTTGTCGTCGGTAAGGACGCCCTGGGAATAGACGGTGCGGCCAAACTCACCGCCCCACACGATGAGGGTGTCGTCGAAGAGGCCACGTTCTTTGAGATCCGTCAGCAATGCGCCCGTCGCTTGATCGGTATCGTAGCACTGGCTCTTGATGCCTTTGGGTAAGGCCGCGTGCTGGTCCCAGCCGCGATGATAGAGTTGGATGAAACGCACGCCGCGTTCGGCTAGGCGGCGAGCCAGCAGGCAGTTCGCCGCATAGGTGCCGGGCTTGCGCGACTCGGGTCCGTAACGCTCGAAGACGTGCTCGGGTTCCCTCGACAAGTCAGCCAGTTCAGGGACGCTGGCTTGCATTCGGAAGGCCATTTCAAACTGATCGATACGAGCCTGTGTCTCGGGATCCTGATAGTCAGCCAGCTTCATGCGATTGAGGGCGCCGAGGTCGTCGAGCATCGCGCGGCGGCGTTCGCTGGTAATACCTTCGGGATTCGAAAGGTAGAGGACGGGGTCCTTGCCGGAGTTGATGCGTACGCCTTGATAACGCGCCTTCAGAAAGCCGCTGCCCCACATCCGCTCGGCGAGCGGTTGCGCATTGGTTCCACCGCTTGGCCGCGAGATGAGTACGGTGAAGGCGGGAAGATTTTCATTCTCACTGCCCAGGCCGTACGCAATCCAGGCGCCGAACGAGGGGCGGCCCGCGATTTGATGCCCGGTTTGCAGCAAAGTCATGGCCGGGTCGTGATTGATGGCCTCGGTGTGCATCGTGCGAATGAGGCAGAGATCATCGGCATGCTTTGAGGTGAAGGGGAGCAGCTCGCTGAGTTCCATACCGCACTGTCCATGCTTCTCGAAGTGATAAACGCTCGGCGCAACGGGGAAACGAGTCTGCTTGGCGGTCATCCCGGTCAGACGCTGGCCATTGCGAATACTATCGGGCAGATCCTTGTTGAACTGGGCCCTGAGCTCCGGCTTGGGATCGAAAAGTTCGAGCTGCGACGGTGCCCCACCTTGGGTGAGCCAAATGATGCGCTTGGCTTTTGGCGCGAAGTGAGGCAGACCAGGAATGCCACCTGAGGCCGAGGCAACTCGAGGATTCAACAGCGTGGCGAGTGCGGCAGCCCCGGCGGCAGCGGTGCTCGTTCCAAGAAAGAGACGGCGAGAGGGTATGCTCATGGTATTGAAGTTTTGAAAAAGGGAAGGCTATTCCTTGGTAATGGTTTCATCCAAACACAGCATCGTACTAGCAACGCTGGTCATCGCGGCAAGCGTGGCGGGATCAATCGCCGCGTCGGTGACTTCGGCCCCCGTATTCAAAAGGCCGGCGGCTGCCTCAGGATGTTCGGTGAAATCTTGCCGAGTACGCTCGAAGGCTCGAACGAGCACGTCGATTTCAGCGCTCGTCGCATCGCGGGCCAGGAGTACTCTATAGCCATGTTGAATCTGCCATGGGACAGCTGGTGCGGCTTTGATCATCCCCAGCGCGAGGTAGCGGGCAGCCTCGATGTAAGCCGGATCGTTCATGAGATTGAGGGCTTGTATCGGTGTATTTGAACGCGGACGACGCAGCGTGCAGACTTCGCGCCCCGGTGCGTCGAAGGCAATCATGGCTGGATGCGGCACGCTTCGCTTCCAATAGGTATAAAGGCTGCGGCGGTGAAGGCCTTCGCCTTTGTCTTCGACATACGTGTTCGTAGTGCTGCCGGCGGTGACGAGTTCGTAGAGGCCAGGCGGATGATATGGCTTCACCGACTTGCCGCCGATTTTTTCGGAGAGCAGACCAGCTGCCGCGAGGGCTTGATCGCGCACAAACTCGGCATGCATACGGAAACGTGGGCCGCGTGCGAGCAGGCGATTGTCTGGATCGGCGGCCAGCAAGGCCGGTCCGACGCGAGAGCTTTGCTGATACGTCGCGCTCTTGAGTATCAGACGCAGCATATGCTGGATGTCCCAACCGCTCCGCATAAACTCGCCGGCAAGCCAATCGAGTAGCTCGGGATGACTGGGGGCGTCGCCCTGAGAGCCAAAGTCCTCGCTGGTCCGCACCAGGCCTTGGCCGAACAACGACTGCCAAAGGCGATTCAAGCTGACCCGCGCAGTGAGTGGATGCTGGCTGCTCACTAGCCATTTCGCCAGACCGAGGCGGTCGTGGGGCAAGTCCTCGGCCAGCGGCGGCAGCACGGTCGGCGTCGCGGCCGTGACTTGTTCGCCGGGCTTGTCGTAAACGCCGCGCATGAGGATGTAGGTCTCCTTCGGCTTCTCGCGCTCGTCCATGACGAAGGCGGCGGGCAGTTGCTTGCGAAGCTCAGCTAGGCGATCGTTGAGCTCGCCGATCTTGGTGCGTATCTCCTTCGATTCGGCAAGCGCAAGCTGATACTCACGCCTGAGCGTGGCCCTTTCCTTTTTCGTGAGCTTATCGGCATCCTTCTCGGCGATGTCGAGTGTGGCTTCGGAGACGAGCTGATCGGCGGGAGCCTCGGTGAAAAGGATTCGCCAATCGGTTTCACGGTTAGCACTGGTGACGACGACGGAGAATTCGGCCGTGTCGTTATCTTTCGGCGCGAGCGGCGTGGTCAGCTCCCACACCAGCGCCTCGGCCGGCTTGTTAGGGCCAGGCTGGAGAGTAGCGCTAGGACGGGACTTTTGGATCGCGAGTTCAGCGGAGGCGGCTTTCTGAGACGTGCCTTCGATCGCTCCCGTCATCGCGAGCGGCTTCTTTTTGGCGAGCTGCACATTGATCCGCCCAAGCGTGATCTTCGCGCCATCTGCCTCGGTGGAGCACTCGAGACGCACTGCCGTGATCTTCTTGTTAGCGGGCAGCTTCAAGGTGGCGACGATGGGCTGGCCCTCGCGATTGACGACGTCAAGTTCGAAGGCCTGACTATCGCTGGCAAGATTTGGCTGTCCTTGCGGCGCGGTCAGGCGGCTGATCTCAAAGGGTATCCAGACGAGACGTTGCGTGACCAGGCGATCGGCCCAGAGCCTAACGTCTTCATCGTCGATCTTTTGATTGGCTAGCGTATCCTGCAAGGCGGTCACCTCGGCTTGGAGCGGGGCCATGCGTTCCTCGACTTCTTTCGAGGGCAGGATGAGGGTGTCCTGGTTGCCATCGCCTTGCTCGTTCACGTTGTTGAAGAAAGCCTTGAGGCGGTAGAAGTCTTTTTGCGTGAAGGGATCAAATTTGTGGTCGTGGCAGCGGGCGCAGTTAAAGGTCTGTCCCATCCACACCGCAGCGGTCGTCTCCACCCGATCCGCCGTATATTCGGCGATGAATTCGGCCGGGATGATGCCGCCTTCTTGATTGACCATGTGATTGCGATGAAAGCCCGTGGCGATCTTCTGCTCTATCGTCGCCTCTGGTAGCAAGTCACCGGCGAGCTGCTCAATGGTGAACTGATCGAACGGCATATTCTTGTTGAAGGCCGCGATCACCCAGTCGCGCCAGGGATGCATGTCCTGATCCCGATCCACCTGATAACCCTGGGTGTCCGCAAAACGCGCTGCATCCAGCCAATCCACAGCCATCCGCTCGCCATAGTGCGGCGAGGCGAACAGCGCGTCGATATAGCCATTGAGATTCGCTGCATCGAAACGATCCAACAGTTCCCCTGTCGGAGGCAATCCGGTGAGATCCAGCGCGATACGTCGCGCCAGCGTGGCGGCCTCCGCCGGTGGCGATGGCTTCAAACCGGCCTGCCCAAGCTTTTGCAAAACAAACCAGTCGATCTCATTGCGGGGCCACTCCAAAAGTTCTGCATCGGCAATCTTCAAGTCTGAGGCCGTCGGAACTTTCACCGGCTGCACTGGCAGGTAGGACCAATGATGCTCATAGATAGCCCCCTCCGACACCCAGCGTTTCAGGAGCTCCTTCTGCGCTGCACTGAGTTTCTTATGCGACTTCGGCGGAGGCATGACCTCGTCTTCATCCGTCGTCAAAATGCGCGCGATCAGCGTACTCTCATCCAACTTCCCGGGCACGATGGCGGTATCACCTGATTCCAACGGTTTGGTCGCCGCCTCACGTTGATCGAGTCGCAAGCCCGCCTCTGCTTTTGCCTTGTCCGGACCATGGCACGCGAAACAGGTGTCGGAAAGAATGGGACGGATGTCGCGGTTGTAGCGTAACGGTTCGTCAGCCCAGGCGTACAGACTGAACATCGAACAGCACACGCAGAGACTGAACGGGCGGAAGAGAGCCAAAGGGGATATCATGACGAATCGAACCTACCACACACGCTGGAATGACTTAAATACGATATTACCAGACCGGGCAATTATTTGAATTGTCGCGGTAATTGAGTTTAGCACAAAGAGCGGGAATACAACGACTGCCATACCCGACCACTAGAATCAATCCGATAGCCGCAAGGAATTTGGAAATCCTGAGTCGTGAGCTTCGCCATCCGTTGGCCCCCATTTTTTCCCGCTTCTTTCGCTGCCTTGCCCTGCAGATTGTCACGAGATTTTGGACAAATATGCGAGAGTACTCGCCGTGCAGCTTTTCACGACATTCTGGACAAACATGCGCGAGTACTCG
>JANOXY010000811.1:0-9540 GCA_031418675.1 Pseudomonadota bacterium | reverse complement strand
GTTGTTCGCATTGAATCCAATATTCACTCTGCGCTCGACTCGATCCTGCTTGCGGGACCGTGATATCGAGGCGCAGGTGTCTAACCGAGGCAGCAGCCTCATCAACCGCCTGGCATCTATTTATTTGGAGAATCTCTGATGCAACAGAACAAACTTTACGTCGGCAACTTTCCGTATTCGGTCGGTGAAAACGACCTGCGGGATTTATTCCAAGCGTATGGTCCGATCGAAGAAGTCCGCCTGATCACCGACCGTGACACCGGCCGTTCCAAGGGCTTTGCGTTCATTACCTTCGCGACCCAGAGCGCGGCGGAAAGTGCACTGGAGCAAAACGGTAAGGATATGAAGGGCCGTGCACTGCGCGTCAACGTTGCGCAGGATAAGGACAAGGTCAAGCGCACCAACGATCGTCCGCGCTGGTAAGCGCTGCGCGCCGCCCGCGGGGGTGCCAGCGGCACACTCGCGACATGCGGCGTGGAACGTCATCTGCGTCGATAGGCGCCGATGCGGGCGATCCAGGGATGAGATACCCGGTTAGATTGCCATAGGCGGATCGGCCGCCAGGGTCCAGATGGAACTGTCCGCAGAGACGGGTCCGGACTCTGCGCGTGCCGAGCCCGGTCGGATGCTCCGCCCGCGGCCGCTGAGAAACTTTGAGTCCGGGGCGCATTCGCGGTCTGGACGCCAGCCTTTTACCTCACTTCCCGATCCTGGATTTGGAGCCATGCAGACCGCGTGATGACGCCAGCGGTCGTCTGAGCCGCGCGGGGTGTCCGCTAATTATCATGACCACGATTGCCGCAGGTCTTGGCGGCAGCGTACAGTGCCTCAACTGTCACGGAGTCTGATCATGAGCGTGAACTATATGCAGGCCATACGTGCCCGCTACGAGGCTCTCGGCTACACGCCCTATCGTTGGTACGAAGCCGACGACACGCCACCATGGACCGCCATGCGCAAGCCGCTAGCGGCAGCACGAGTTGGTCTGTTGTCGACCTCCGGTGCGTACGTGCGTGGGCAAGTTGCCTATCACTATAAGGACGACACTTCGATTCGCGCGCTGCCCAGTGCCGTGCCAACGCAGGACCTGCGTTTCTCCCATATCACCGAGAACTATCTCGTCGATGCAAAGCGCGACCCGAATTGCATTTTGCCGCTCGCGCAACTGCGCGCACTGCGCGACGAAGGTGTGATAGGCAGCCTCGCTGAACGGGTGTTCTCGTGCATGGGCGGCGTGTACTCACAACGTCGTGTGAGAGAACAAGTGGCACCGGCAGTGCTCGAGGGCTTGCGCGCTGAACAGGTTGATTGTGCCCTGCTGGTAGCAATGTGACCCGTGTGTCACCAGACCGTGTGTCTGGTCGCGCGTCATCTCGAAGCCAACGGCATACCAACTCTGTGTCTGGGTAGTGCGCTCGATATTTTCAGCGCCGGACGCCCGCCACGCGCAACCTTTGTCGACTATCCGCTAGGCCATTCTGCCGGCAAAGCGTTTGACCCGGCCGACCAGCTCGCGGTCGTGCGCGCCGCCCTCGGTGGATTTTTAAGCCTGAAGGATGCGGGCGCCATACTGCGCCTGCCCAATGCTTGGGGTGATGAGGCGTGGCGTGTCGACGCCGCCGCCACGCGCGGCGAGGACAGCCGCCAACCACGGGACGAAACACCACAATTTCAATTCGCCTCCGATCGCGACGCCGCGCTCGCCAGCGGTGCGCTCAAGGCCTGAGTTCAGGATAAAAAACGCGGTGGACGCTTTTCCATAAACGCCCGCATGCCCTCACGGGCATCGGGCTCGAGAAACAATTCAGTCTGCACCTGTTGCTCGTAGGTCAGGATAGTCTCGAGCGCTTGTTCAGCGCCTAAATAAACGCCGCGTTTGATCGCCGCCAGCGCGGCACGCGGCCCATGGGCCAAACGCTGCGCGCGTGCCGCGACCTCGGCGAGCAAAGTCTCGCTGGGAAAGATCCGATTGATGAGCCCCAGTCGCCAGGCCTCGTCAGCGTCAATGTTCGACCCCAGCATCATCAACTCCATGGCGCGGCTGGTGCCTACCAGTCGCGTCAGAAAATAGTGTCCGCCCCAGTCGGGCACCAAGCCGATTTTGACGAAGCTCGCGCTGAACCGCGTGAGGGGCGAACCGAAGCGCATGTCGCAGGCCAGTGCGAGATTCATGCCGCCGCCCGCCGCCGCGCCATTGATAGCAGCCAGCACCGGCTTGCCCATGGTGCGCAGAAACTGGATCAGATCAGCAGCAACACTCGTGCGCGCGGTGATCGGTGCCGCATCGTTACGGGCCTGCAGTTCAAGCATGTTGGCGATATCGCCACCCGCGCAGAAGGCCTGACCGGCACCGGTAATCACCACCGCGCCTACCTCCCGGTCCTGCTCCGCCTGACGCAAATACGCAAGGATATCCTCGCGCATGGTGCCACGCAGGGCATTCATGGCCTGGGGACGGTTGAGGGTGATGGTCGCAACGCGCTCGGCAGTCGCGTACAACACATCTTCTTCACTCATTGACGGAGTTCCTTACTGAAGCGTTGCTCAGGGTGTCGCGCGGACGATCAGCCGGCGCAGCTCACGCAGGCGCGTTTTGATTATGCCGGCGTTGGCTGGCCCGACGCGCAACAATAGCTTCTGGCCCATTGAGCGCGCCTCTAAACCTTCGTCGGCAAACTTGTAAATCACCGTGGGCTGCACGAGCGCCAGCGCGGTGGAAACATCGGGCGTCACCAGCAGATGGTCGATAACGTCCACCAGTCGGTCGTTGAAGTAAGCATTGGGATTGCCGAGCGCCACATAAGCCTGCTGAAAGCGCTCGTAGTCGCGCCCGTAGAGCGCCGCGATCACTTTCAGATCGAGCTGCTGCAAGAGTTTTATATGGGTGTCGTATCGCGCGGCATTGTCCGCCCCTAAGCGCAGCGTGCCACCGTCGGCAGTGACCACCGGCGGGCCACCCACCGGCCGCAAGGGCCAGAATTTCGGTGGCAGTTTTTCCTGGGCAAGATTGTCGACGGTCACGACGATGCGGTTGATCAGATCGTCACTCACAAACAGTTGACTGAAGAGCGCGGTACCCACCGCCGTCGCAAGCGCCGACTCGAAGGGCTGTGCAGGCGGTAATGCAGCTCCTTCAAGCGCCTGTTCGGTGCCGGTGCTTGCCACCGTTGTCCCCTGCAGGCGACCAGCTTCCGTCTGGTCGATGGGGTTGCTCACCGGCGCTTCGACCGGCCGCGTTGGATTAATGTCGGGTGTCGCCAGTGGTGGCGTCGGTGCGCTCGGCAATTGAATGTCGTGCAGACCGTTAATGGGTTGCTGGAGACCCACGAAATAAACGACGCCAATAACGGCCAGGGCCAGCCCCATGAGTAGCAGCGAAGTTATGGAGTTCTTGCCGCTATTCATCGTGAGAAGTCTCGCCCATGTTGCTCCCGGGCACCCTGTGTGGAGATCGGCGGGCGCGCTGTGTCGAACCACGCGCTTGACGACCAGGCAATCTCAAGCACCCGGTTCATGACCGCCCCAATGCTCCCAACACGTCACCTCTTCCACGGGCAGACGCTTGGCGGGTTTCAAATCGCCACCGGTCAGCCACGCCACGGGTAACAGAGCGGCCTGGGTGTAGGTGTCGGGTATGCCAAGCAGCGCGCTTACTTCTTGTTCGTAACGCAAATGCAAACTCGTCCAGGCCGAAGCCAGTCGTCGCGCACGCAGCGCCAGCATCAAAGACCAGGTGGCAGGCAGAATAGAGCCCCACATCGAGGCCTGGGTAAACACGTCGTCGTGCTCAAATCGACCCTCGATACAGGGGATCACCATGACCGGCGCACGCTCAAGATTCTCCATCAGATAACCACCCGACTTCATCATCGCCTCACGCTGCTGCTGGCGCAAATCGGTCGCTGCATACTCGCGCATCATGGTGACGCCAGTGCGCGACAAGCCGGTTTTACCTGCGACGTAGTCGTTCGCCGCGAGGCGATAGTAGTCAGCAATTGCGCGACGTTTGACCGCGTCGGTCACGACCATGAAGCGCCAGGTCTGGGTGTTGGCACCGGTCGGGGCCTGCAGCGCGATGCGCAAGGCGTCCTTGATGAGCGCCACCGGTACGGCGCGCTCGAAGTCGAGCCGCAGGCGTACGCTGCGGGTGGTGGTCAGCACGTGATCGACACTGGCCAGGTCGATGGGATGGAAGGCTTGGTTGTTCATGTTTGGGTCTCGGCTGCTGATGGTAGGGGCTTGGTTGTGAACACTCAGGTTTCCCAAGTCGCCTCGTTCATGTGCTCCCACAACTGAATCATGTTGCCATCGGCGTCATAGAACAGAAAGGAGCGCCCTATCGAAGCACAAGTCCACACATAATCGGTCTGGGTCTCGTAACCCGCCGCCCGCACTTTCTCAAACCAGCCGTCGATGTTGTCGACCATCAGCCCAAGTTCATGGAAGCCGGTGTGGCCGTAACGGAGGTTTTCAGGCGGGGTCTTCTGGATCAACGGGACTTCGCACTGCTGCAACTCGATGAGCGCGCCTTCGTCGGAAGCGAGCAACACCATTTTGGAGCGCGCGTTTGCGACCTTGAAGATGTCGTCCAGCAGCTTGGGATACATATAGGTCTTGGGGCCCGCCACCGGGCCGTCTGGAATGGTGGTGTCGACGACCACTTTAAAGCCCATCACGTCGCGCCACAGGTGGGTAGCCTCGTCGATATCGGTCACAAATATCGCCATATGATGGAAGCGCATGGGGATCTCCTTGAGCGAGCGGGGGTGGATTTAGGAATTGGGGGATCAGCCCGCGTCATTCTCGGCGTTCAGCCGCTTGCCCCGCAACGCGCAAACGGGGAACTAAGAGCGGGGTGTCCGGCACACATTCCTGCTATCTCGCCACCGACATGAAACTCTGCGCATCAAGTCACTTCTGATCCGGCGCGACTGCCGCGATAATGCTGGCCGCTAAGGTCCGCCGACCCCCACCCAAACCTTCGCGAGGGTTGGAGTTTCATCTTTGGAGAGCATCGTTTGAACCGCAGATCGTTTCTCACCGCTTTGACCGCCACCGCGGCCACTGGCGTGTTGCCGGTCACCAGCCGCGCAGCCCTGACCACACCGTTCACCTTCGAACTCGAGCCACCCATGGACGAGCGCGCGGCGTTTGTCGACTGGATGGCGAACAACCGCGGTGAGGATCGGGGCTACCTCGGCCAACGCTGGGATCGTCTGCAGGCCATGGCCGAGAGCAAGGACGTGTGGGACGAGGTGATTAAACGTGCCTTTCTGCTGACACCGCGTGAGGAGTTTGTGCCCAAGGTCAACCGCTCACACGCCTACGACCATAACTTTCTCGACATCGGTTTTGGCGTGACGATCTCGGGCCCGCACCTGGTCGGGCGCATGACCAACAGTCTCGATATCAAGCGCGGTGACAAAGTGCTCGAGATTGGCACCGGCTCGGGTTATCAGTCGTCGTTCCTCGCCCACCTGACGGACCAGTGTTATTCGATCGAAATCATCAAACCACTGGCCGAACGAACGCGTGGTGTATACGACGGCTTGATCGAACGCGGTTATCGCGAATTCCAGAACATCACGACCCAGAACGCCGACGGCTACTACGGTTGGGAAGAGTTTGCTCCCTTCGACAAGATCATCGTCACCTGCGGCATCGACCACGTGCCACCGCCGCTGTTGAAGCAGTTGCAGCCTAACGGTGTGATGCTGGTACCGGTCGGCCCGCCCGGCGCGCAGCGGGTGCTGAAGATCATCAAGGATGTTGAGTCCGACGGCAGTACCCACATCGCCCGCACCGACATCTACAACGGGCGCATCGTGCCTTTTGTCCCGTTCAAGAAATTGGACGGCGACAAGATCTCCGGTACTCACAGCACCTGAGTACGCCCGGTGTCGTGACCGCCGCGTGTTGCGGCGGTCCGTGCGCCGACTCTGCAGCGACTAAAGCAAGCTATGCAAAACTCGCCCGAACTAACTAGCGGGATACGGCTGTATATCGCTGTAGGTCTGCTGGCCGGCGCGGTCATTTCGCTGCAGATCACGGTCATGCGTATTTTTGCCGCCGGCAACTGGGCGCACTTCGGCTCGTTCATCGTCAGCATCGCGATGCTCGGCGTCGGCATTTCCAGTACCGTGATGTGCGTGCGCCAGCCGTGGTTCGAACGCCATTGGCGCAGTGTTGCGAGCGCTGCACTGCTGGCCTTTGGCCCGATCGCGGTGGGCGCCAACCTGCTCGCTCAGCAGTTGCCGTTTAATGCCATTTTCCTGATCGCGGACAGTTCGCAGAAATGGCGATTGGCGGGTAATTTTGTGCTGTATCTGCTGCCGTTTTTCACCGGCAGTTTGTTTCTCGGCGCGGTGTTTCTCAAAACGCGTCAGCAGTTCGCGCGCATTTATTTTGCCGATCTGGTTGGTTGCGGCGTCTGTGGTCTGGCGACCCTGGGTGGCATGTGGATCTACGCGCCCGATCATCTGATTCTGATCCCACTCATGTTGTGGCTGTTGGCCGGCATCGCCTGGGCCGCGACCATGGCGAGCACCCGACTGCTGCTTGGTCTGGCGGTGGCTGCTTTCATCGCCTGGTCGGGTCAGACCTGGGTCGCTGATCGTTTCGAACTCACGCGTCTGGCCGTGTCGGAGTACAAGGGTGTGTCCTATGCCCAGCGTTTCCCCGACGCGCGGCGTGTTTATGATCGCGCCACGCCGTTTGGTCACATCGAGGTATACGCCAGCTCCTATCTGCACTTTGCGCCGGGCCTGTCAGACAATGCCGCGCTCAATCTGACCGAGATGCCGGACAACGCTTATCTCGGTCTCTACATCGACGGCGATGGTCCAATCGGCATCATCCGCGATCTGCCGGCGGCGCAAACGGCGTACTTCGACTACCTGCCCACCGCCCTGCCCTTTGCCTTAAAAAAGGACGCCGATGTTTTTGTCGTGCAGTTTGGTGGCGGTCTTTCCACTGCCAGTGCGCTGCGCAAGGACGCCCGCTCGGTGACCGTTGCCGATAGCAATCCAGCGGTATTAAGCGCCTTTCGGCATGACCCGACCCTGCGTGAATTCACTGGCGACATCCTGACTAAGCCGCGCGTGAAAGTGGTGGCACAGGATGGGCGCGTATTTCTGTCACGCACCGAGCAGCGTTACGACGTGGTGGATCTGAGCCTGGCCGATTCCGCTGGTCTGTCCAATCCCGGCGGCTTTGCCATCGCTGAAAAATACAACTACACCAGCGAAGCGATGCAGACCTACATGCGCGCGCTGAAACCCGGTGGCATCCTCGCGGTGACACTGTGGAACAAGGAAGAACCACCGAAGTCAGTGTTGCGCCTGTATGCCACGCTGGTCACGGCGGCACGGGAAATGGGCGAAGCCGATCTGAGCCGTTGTTTTTTTGTGGTGTCGAACTACCTCTCCACCGCGACCGTGTTATACCAGCGCGGCGGCTTCAGCGACGCGCAAGTGAAGATCCTCAAAGCCCGCGCGCGCGCATTGTCCTTCGACGAACTCCAGGCACCGGGCAAACAACCTGAGCTGCAGGGCAGCGACGGTGTCATGGCCGCCTATCGTGCCCAGCTCTTTGGGCGACTGCATAGCTCAAACGACGCCAGTCTGCCGGCCAGCAGTCTCGCCGGGGCCGACGACGACCTCGGTGCACAAACCGGCGACGCGCCGGCGATCATGCCGTCGGTGGCGCTGGCGCAAGCGGCCTGGCAGGCACTGCTCACTGACCAATGGCAAAACTTTGCCGATGACTACGTTTACGATCTGCATCCACTCACCAATCAGCGTCCCTATTTTGCGGCCTATCTGCGTCCGGTCGATCTGCCGCGGGTATTGGACAGGCTCGATCTGTTACAGGACGAATGGGGCTACTTGCTGGTGTGGGCAACCCTCATCATCGCCTGCTGCGCCGGTGCAATCCTGATTGCGCTGCCGGCGGTGTTCGGTTGGCGCGGCTTGCTCGCACGCTGTCCGGGCAAGGCCGGCACCTTGCTCTACTTCGCGTGTCTGGGTGCTGGCTACATCATGGTCGAAGTGGTCCTGATCAGCCATTTTGTGCTTGCGCTCAGCAACGCGACGGTCTCGGCGACGGTGCTGATCACCGGCATGCTGGTATTTTCCGGCTTCGGCAGCTTATGTGCAGACCGCTATCTGGATTCGGCGCGACGCGTGATGCCGCTTATCTTTGTGGCGATTGCGGCGCTGCTGATCGGTTATGGTCTGTGCATCGATCGTGCGCTCGATTTTGTCGGTACCCTGCCCTACGGCTGGCGCTTGCCCAGTTGTTTCTTGTTGATCCTGCCGCCGGCCTTTCTCATGGGTATGCCGATGCCAACCGGCATGACGTGGTTGGCCCGTCTCGGCAAGGAGCAGATGTTCCTCTGGGCATGGGGTGTGAATGGTTGCATGTCGGTCATCGGTGCAGCCATGGTGCCGCTGCTGGCAACCTCCTTGGGCTTGAGTTCGGCCTTGGTCCTGGCCGGCTTGCTCTACCTGGTGGCCTTGCCGGCCTTTTACGCACTGCTGCGGCCGATGACAGCAGCTCGCACAGGCTGAGCTGCATGCTGCACCGTGCCCGGTGTTAGCGCGCCACAACTGTTCGCCCATGACACGACAACACGACCTCATCCGCTTCGAGCCGTTTGTAACCAGCCCCTTTCCGCTGCGTCGTGGTCATAACCCCGGTGGTCGCATTTTTTTTGATGTGCACGACGGCACACGACGTGGTCGTACCACGCGCCATGGCCAGGTGTGCTGGGAGGATGAGACCTACGCAGAATCACGCGTGCTGCTCGCGGTACCGGGCAACTTCGATACCACGCGCGAAGCAACGGTGGTGGTGTTTCTGCATGGCAATCGCGCCCGCTTACAACGTGATGTCATTGAGCGCCAACAGGTGCTGCGTCAGGTAGCTGCAGCCGACATCAACGCACTGCTGGTCGCGCCACAGTTTGCGCTCGACGCGCCCGATTCCAGCGCCGGGCGATTTGCGGTGCGCAACATGTTCCGCGCCTTTCTTGCTGAAGCTTGCCATGGCCTGGAACGCCTGTGTGTCGAGCGTGATGGACAGCCTCCGCGATGCCCCTTGGCCGAAGCCAGTGTCATCATCATTGCTTACAGCGGCGGTTACTGTCCGGCCGCCGCTGCGCTCAAACTCGGTGGCGCCAATCGACGAGTACGCGGTGTAGTGCTGCTCGATGCGCTCTACGATCATGAAGCGCTGTTTGCCGCCTGGTTAGGCCAGCACCGACGCAACGCCTTCCTGGTCAGCGCCTATACCCACAGTACGCGGCCGTGCAATGTGCGTTTACGCGCCTTGCTGGCACAACAGGGGCTCCCCCATTGCCTGGGTTTAAAAACCTTGCTCACGCCAGGATCGGCTTGTCTCGTGCCGCTGGACGGCGCAGTGGAACACGCCGATGTGGTCACACGTGCCTGGTGTGATGATCCCATCACCGATCTCCTGCGTCGCGCAGGACCGTCCTCGCACCCGTAGCCAAAGCCCCCCGATCGCGGCGGTGACGCG
>JANOXY010000810.1:0-3742 GCA_031418675.1 Pseudomonadota bacterium | reverse complement strand
ACCGGCAAACCAGGTGGCAGTAGACGCCGTGCGCAAACCATCGGCAGCCGGCGACAGTGTCAGGTTTACACTTGCAGCAGCATCGCTCAGCGCCAGTTTTTGTTCGGCATCTTCATAGCGCGCGTGGTGGGCACGCACTTGATAGGTGCCCGCCGCCAAAGCCGGCAGGATGTAACGACCATCGGCCGCGCTGTAGATCGTGGTTTCGATACGTGACACGCCATGCTGCGCGGTCACGAACACGCCGGCGAGTCCTTGCGAATCTCCATCGACCACGCGGCCACTGATCACACCGGCAGCGCTGGCGTCGAGCGTGGCAAAGGCGCAGAGCAACGCCAGCTTGAGGTGATGCATAGATCTTTTTATTGTCATGGTGCGTTCATCGATAGCGGGGCATCACTTCAGCGGCAAACAGCCGCAGGGAATCGAGAATTTTGTGCTGGGGCAGACCCGGCAGTATGGTGATGAACGACAGTTCGCTGATACCGGCCTCCATCGCCATCGCCATCGTCTCATGCAAGCGCGCGGGAGTGCCAAACAGGGTGCGACGATCGTAGAGCACATCGAAATTTTTCAGCGACAGTACTTTGTCGACCAGGCCCGCATACCCCGGGTAATCCTTGGACCAGCGATCACCGGTAACCGCGTCGGAAAAATGCTGCACGTAGCGCAGGATCGGCTCGCGCACCGCCGCGATGGCTGCCGCTTCGTCGGGCGCCACATACATGTGGAACACACCATGCACATGGTGATCGCTGACCTTGTGACCGGCTTCCTGCAGGGCCTCGTGGTAGATAGCCACCGTCTGGCGCACGCCCTGCAGTGATACCGCATAGGGAATGACCATCAGGTCGAAACCCTGCAGACCGGCATAACGTGCTGACTCGGGGCTCAGCACCGTGCCGACCACAATACGCGGCCGGCGTTGCACGGGGCGAGGTCGCAGTGCGACGTCGTCAAACTGATAGTGCTTGCCGTGATATGAAAAGCGCTCATTGGCAAAAGTACCGAGCAGGATCTCGAGACTTTCGTTAAAGCGCTCGCGACTGTTTGCCATGTCAACCTGCAAGGCCTCGTACTCAAAATGCAGAAAAGCGCGCACCACACCGATGTCCAGGCGCCCGCCAGACATGGCATCGACCATCGCCAGTTGTTCGGCGGTATTCAAGGCATGGTTCGGCGGCAGTGCCACCCCCGCGGTCCCCAGCCGCATGCGCTGCGTGCGTTGGGCCAAGGCTGCCAGCAATAGCGGTGGGCTAGGCACATCACCCCCGTACAAAGTGAAGTGATGCTCAGCAGCCCACACCGTATCGAAGCCCAGCGCTTCGGCGAGATCAACTTGCGCAAAAATCTGTTGATAAAGACCCGCTGAGTCACCATGCACACCGGCGTCGAAGGTCGGCAGAAAGATCAATCCGAATTTCATGAATTTGTTTCCAGGCTGATTAGCGGCGCTGCCGAGACGCGCTCGTGAGTACGGGCGGGGTGAGGATATTCAGACCTCCAGTCCCAGGCTCAAATGAAACTGACGCAGTGCGTTGTTAGCGCGCGCCGCGGCGGCTCCACCCTCTTCAGCGAAGGCCGCGCAATAGGCGTTGATGGCGGCCGCTGCCAAGGGTGCCCAGTGCACAAGCCAGCCTTGCAACACGGCACGATTAGCCGGCACTTCAAGCACCATTGTGACCAAGGCGGCGACCCAGCGTCGATGTCGTTCGGCATCGCGCATCTGCGCCTGGCTGAGCAGGCCCAGCAGCATGTCGCCCTGCTTGCGCGCGAGATTGCCCAATTCGGTCAACAGGATTTCTTCGACGACGGGTTTCAGCACCAGGAAAATCACGGTGAATGCCTCGGCCCAATCCCACGTCACCAGGGCACGCTCAAGCAATTCGCGCAGGCCCTGCCAGCGTGGGTCGTTTTCCCAGCACGCGCGCTCGTTACTGGCAAAACCTGCCTGTGGGTAGGCATTGGCCAGTTCACGGGTGCGATAGGCGGTGTGGGTGGTCCAGCGCAAGTGATCGGCTGTCGTGTAAGTGGCGCAATTGCTGATAGTGCTGCCCGGGGCCATCTGCTGCACGTAGGCACTAGCCATCTGCAAGCCATGAAAAACATAACGGGCCGGTGTGTAAGCGCGTGCGAGGAATTCAACCCAGGCCGGCTCCAGCATGGCATCGTGACCGCGCTCGTTGAACTGATCAAAGAGCCCTTGCACGTAGTTTTCCTGGCCGTCCTGAATGATGTTGTAACTACGGTAGATCATCTCATCGGGATCGCGGAACGCGTCCCAATCGGGATGTGTCACGGGGCTCCCATTGCGGTAGCGTTTGTACCACTGGGCCATGGGGATATCGGGATCGAGTTCCCACGGCCGCTGCGCATCCAGGGTGTGATAGTGCAGACCGGCGGACACCACTTCGTATTCACTCGGCCGGCGGCGGCTGCCCGTCGAGAGATAGGACCAGGTCTTCAAGGGCTTGCCGTCACTTATGTTGTCCATCGTGCGCCCCTTTAGAATTTCTGCGTAAAGTAGAAACGAAACTGCTGACTGCCGGTCTCGATACGCCCGGCGAAGGAACTCAGGTTGACCTCCAGCTCCTGCATGACAAAGCGCCGCCCCAGGCATTCTTCCATGGTCGCGCGGGTGATGATGAGCTCATCGTCGGCGAAGATGCGCACGTAGGCGTTCATGTCCTCAATCAGGATGTCGCGCGTGGGGTTGTCGATGTGGGCAGCTTCTTTGACCGCTTCGGCCACTTCACCGGCACGCATGACCGGGCCCACGCGATTATTCTTCAGCAACTCGTTGACGTCGGTCATGCTTAACCTCGATAGCCGGTACGCGCGGTGCGCGCGTCGTGGCAGTGCATCAGGTGTGGGAATATGCGGGCTGCGTGCCCACCACATCCACCAGCACATCGTCCCCCTCGATGCGGGTGGGATAAACCGCCAGCGCGCAGTCCCGTGGATTGATGCCTTCACCGCTGCGCAAATCAAACTGCCACAGGTGGGCGCGACAGATCAGCACATGTTTATCCAGGCGCGCCTGCAATAAGGAGAACTCCTGATGGGGGCAGCGGCTCTGCACTGCCCTGACTTCGCCACCGGGCAGTACCACGACCAGAATCTCGGTGCCGTCAGCGGTGGTAAAACCGCTCATCTCGCCTTCCCAGACATCGTCCAGGGTGCAAACTTTTTCGAAGGCCATGATCGCGGCCTTAACTGTCGGCAAAAACGACGTCGATAATCTCCGTCGGTCTCAGATCCGAATCGCACACCCGCAACGACGACGGATAACACTCCGTAGCGCGATGGCGGCGCACACGCAGGACCTTGTCCGGCTGCGGTGCCACGTGTTTGCCGATGGAATGATAGGCACACTTCTGCGCCACCTGCGCCACCTGCGCCATGCTGTCGTCACTGTCCACCAGCACCAGCTTGGGCACGAAGTCGCCCTGGAAATTTGAGTAGAGCGGAAAGTCAGCCATGACTAGCAGCCGTTACGGCATTGGCCCGATCGCGTGCGTGTTCAAGCATCTCAAGCCACTGCCCGCAATTTGCGGAAGTGTTCAATCCAGGCGTAGCCATGGGCATCGCGCCCCTGCTCTTCGGGGCCCAGGCCCATATAAGCGAGCGCGCCTTCCAAGCTCGGCGGCAGAATTTTTCCGACCAGAAAACGATCGACCAAGGTCATATGGCCTTTGTAGTGATCGGGATTGATCTGGAAACACCAGCGATCAACTTCCGA
>JANOXY010000809.1:0-3303 GCA_031418675.1 Pseudomonadota bacterium | reverse complement strand
GTCTTGGCTGCCATGTACTGGCGACTGCTGTAGAGCGCTGTAACCGGCAATGACATGGCGCTGCTGTTTTGCAGGGTGATTTCCGTCAGCTCGTCGCGGGCCAGTTCGTCGACCACCGCGTAGCGTGGCACATAGGCCAGCCCGAGACCGGCCACCGCCGCTTCGATCACAGCAGCCGTACTCGGCGAAGCGAAGTTGCCCGTTACCGGCTGCGCAACCACACCGCCCTCGGCGGTAAAACTCCAGCGCTCGTAAGCGTCCATGGATTCATCGAGGATGCAATTGTAGTCAGCCAGCTCACGCACACTCAGGGGCCGACCACAGGTTTCAAGAAAAGTCGGCGCGGCACACAGCAGGTAAGGCGCGCAACCGACTTGCCTGCCCACCAAGGAGCTGTCCTTCAGGGAACCGATACGGAAAATCAGATCCAGTCGCGCAGCCACCACATCCGGCTCGGCGTCCTGCAGACCAAGTTCGATACGGATCCCGGCGTTGTCGCGGGCGAACACCGCGATGATCGGCGTGAGAACCTGGGTGCCAAAAGACGGTGGGCAACTCACCCGCAGCACACCGCGCGGCGCGCCGTTCAGGGCTGTGACGGCGAGCTCGGTGTCGTCGATACGCTGCAGGATATCGGTCACCCGATCGACATAGAGCTCACCGGCGTCGGTCAAGGACACGCCGCGCGTGGTCCTTTGCAGCAGGCGCACGTCGAGCTCCTCCTCGAGGTGCTTGACCTGCTTGGAAACCATGCCGGGCGTGACTTCAAGTGCGCGCGCGGCGGCCGAGAACGAACCCAGCCGCGCGACCGTCACGATGGCACGCATGTGCCCGATTTTATCCATGACCTGTGGCCATCCTGCTTATGCTTCCCATCATTCCTGCCGCGCGTTGTCAGCCCTGCTGGAGGACTCGGCATGTTGCGTCGCAGCAGATTGAGGATAGGTTACCCCGTCCACACGATCAATGGCTGGTGATGGGCCTAGTGCAGACGAAGGTGACCAAACTCACAAATGATCGGGACAGCGTGCGCGTGCGTGGTGCAGACCCTCAGCGTACCCCCAGAATCCAGCCCTCGAGTTGTGCGCGGCGCCGCTCTGGCAAGGTCAGTGGCGGATTGAAATATTCCCGTAACGCACCCAGCACATCCATGTCCCGCAACCACATCGCACAGGTATAAGCGTCCTGCTGATCGGCCGTGCGTTCAGCATTCGGATAGCGACGTCGAAATAGAGAGGGATAGATTTCAGCCACCACCGAGCGGCCAGGCTTGATCTCAAAACCATCGAAGGGCCAGAAGTGGGTGCGCGCCCGCACCCGTCGATCGTCACGCAAGGCTTTGATCCAGGGAATGCCGGCGTGGGTGGATTTTGCCACCGAGCCTTGCATATCGAACTGGAACACGCTTTTGGCCGACGAGGTCCACCGTTCACACAGGCGCAACTCATCGGACGTGCCGCTGGGTGGATCCTGATCGCGCACAAAATCGACATACATGTGATCGCGTGTGGTCGGCCAGTGGAAATGGAAGTGACGTAGGAACTCGTCCCAGCTGCCCAGTTTATGGCGCTCCATATAGGACAGCGGGAAAGCAAAACCGTGATCAACACCAATCACACAAGGCTGCTCACGCAGCAGGCGCTCGCGCATGAAGCGCGCTACCTCTTTGCGACACCAGTTACGGGCGCCGTGGTCAAACGGCGCTACCGGCACCGCTTCGTGTGTGCCATCGGATTCGTAGACCTGCAGGCCGCGCAAACGCGATACCGGCGCCTCGGCACCGGAGTAATCAATGCCGATGTAACGCGCGAATAAAGCATGGGCTGTCATCGACCTGGCTCTGCTGATCCAAATGCAGATGCCGTCAGTGCCGCGTGCAGTGCGTGCACTTCATCATCGTGAATATCGAGCGCGTGCAAATATTCAGCGAGGCGCATCAGGTATTCACGATTGCTGCCACTCGGTCCCACCGCATGGGAAATTTGTTGGATCATGGCAGGCACCGGCGCAGGTCCGACGAAACTCGGGTTGTCAGGCCCCGCGACATAGGTAATGGCCGTAATGCGTTCACCGTCTTCGAATTCGAGCTCGACCGGCATGCGCGTGTAACCGTTGCGCTCGCGATGGTCGAGTTCAGCAACGATGGCTTGCCATTGTGCGAGCGGGGCGCTAAATGCCAGCCCCCAGCAGATGGCCTCGGCGTCTTCCACCAGGGTCACTACGCGACCGGGTGCCTCGGGAATACCGCGATGATCCGGCGAGGCCTGCCAGAAACGACGACGCCAGCCACGCAGCGCGGCCTTGCGCGAGCGCTCGTAGGGAAACGCCGGCCGCCAGATCAGCGAGCCGTAGCCAAATATCCAGGTCATGGTGCTTTCGTTTGTTGTGCGCGTTACGCGCGTCGGGATTTTTATGCTGTCGTGCATTGTCGACCCGTTAGCCGACCCTTAAGCAGCGACACGATGGCTATTATGATACAGGCCCAGGTTCCGTGTGGCGCCGTCACACGATAGGTAAGGAGAACTGTCAGCCCATGCTCGTAATCGGTCACCGCGGCGCCGCCGGCCATCGTCCTGAAAACACCTTGGCCAGCCTGCGCTACGCGCTGATGTTGGGTGTGGATGCCGTTGAAATCGACGTGCAGAATCTGGATGGCACGCTGATCGTGCTGCACGACGACACCGTCGATCGCACCACCGATGGCCACGGCCACTTCAAGGCCATGAGTCTCACTGCGTTACGCGCACTGGACGCCGGCGCGGGTGAGCGTGTGCCATTGTTGGAGCAAGTACTAACCCTCACGCGCGGGCAAATCGGACTCAATATTGAAGTCAAGGAGGCGGGCATCGCGGCCCAGGTGATCGATTATGTGCTGGCCGCCACCGCTGATCTGCCGGCCTGGCGAACGCGTATCCTGTTATCGTCTTTTGACGTTGAAACCAGTGCCGCGCTGGCGCGCCTGCGTGGCACCATGGGTTTTGGTCTGTTGTACGAAGAAGCCTTCGATCCTGCGCTGATCCGCGCGCAGGCACTGGGCGCAAAATCATTGCACATGTCATTGGGTGCGCTCGACGCCACCCACGTTGCACGGGCGCAGCGCCTTGGACTGGAGGTATATGTTTATACCGTTAACACCGCTGAAGACATCGCGCGCTGTCGCGCGGCGAAGGTTGATGGTGTTTTTTCAGACTATCCCGATCGCGTCATCGCCGCCCAGCGTGCCACTTCGTAAGCGCACCATGAAATCGATCTCAGCGTGGCCACCATGAGCTGTATCCTCGCGCTCGATCAGGGCACCACCAG
>JANOXY010000808.1:0-5443 GCA_031418675.1 Pseudomonadota bacterium | reverse complement strand
TGCAGCAGATCATGTTGTAGCGCTGGACAAGATCGCTGAACTCACCACGCGACTGATTCGCAACTAATCAGCCCAGGCCACCTAAAGAATGCTTCACTGATTCCGATGTATTCCAGAATCGAAAAGGCGGCCTGCGAGATCCTTGCGAATGAACCACTCCTTTCCCGTGATTCCCGCCGTCGTAACCATCATGGCCACCGCGTGTACCCTGCTGTTTGGCCAGCCGTGGGTGGGCATTTGCTGCCTGCTGGTCGTCGCCGCAAGCTGGATGTCGGACAGACACCGGGGGCAAAGCGTGGCTCGGGTACTCGCGAATACTCATCAGACTGCCGACGATGACGGCAATGCGCACGAGGCCGAGCGCGTCGAACTGCTGCATCGATTGTCCAGCCACATCATTCGTCAGCTGCAATGCGACATGGTGCAAATCCGCGCGTTAATTCGCGATGCGGTCGCCGAACTTGCGCGCTCTTTCGATGGCTTCCACGCCGATGCTCAGACCCAGAAGTCTTTAATGGATCAAGCGGTACGCACGCTGGCTAGCGGCCCGTACGGCAGCAGTGGCGACCACGATGACAAGGAGGATGGCAAGATCAGCAAGTTTGTGCGCGACACGTCCACGGTACTGCAGGGCTTTGTCGAGAACTCCGTCATCACCAGCAAGCGTGGCATGGACATCGTCAATATGATCGACACCATGAACACCCAGATGACGCAGATTTTTGATCTGTTGGGTGACGTCAAAGGTCTCGCCGACCAAACCAATCTGCTGGCCCTGAACGCCGCTATCGAAGCGGCGCGGGCCGGAGAAGCGGGTCGCGGATTCGCCGTTGTTGCCGACGAGGTACGCAAGCTATCGCTCAATTCCGCCCACTTCAACGAACAGATTCGTTCCCAGCTGGAGAATGCCCAGCTGACCATGGGCGCGACCCGCAAACTGGTGGGTGACTCAGCATCGATGGACCTCACCACCTTGCTTACGGACAAATCCAATATTGACGGCATGCTGAAACATCTGTCTTCGCTGGAGTCCTCGCTAAATGAATTGATCGGTCAGACCTCCAGCCTCACGGCACAGATTGCGCAGCGCTCGAACAGCGCGATACGTGCGTTGCAATTCGAGGACATCGTGCGACAGGTCGCTGAACACGGCGAGAATGAACTCTGCCGTCTCGAACACCTGGTCGAAGCCGGTGTTGCCAGCTGGTCTTCGCGGACGGTTGGGGCGAGTCTTGTGCAACTGCGGGCCGCCGCTGCCGCGCTACGTGAGATGCAACCACGCAAACCAGTCCACCAATCGACCATGGTTGAGGGTGAGATCGATCTGTTTTAACCAGATGTGGTAACGATCACGCAAGCTTTCGACGACACAGCAGCACCATTCATCGGAGTCTCATAATGAGCATTAGCACCCAAACGTCTGGCGACGGCCAGACCCTCACCATTCGTGTGCAGGATCGTTTCGATTTCAACGTTCATCGCGAACTGCGCCAGGCTTACGAGGCCGCCGGCAAACGGTTTGGCAATTATGTGCTCGATCTGCGTGGCACCACCTATATGGACAGCGCCGCGCTCGGCATGCTGCTGCAGCTGCGTGAACATGCGGGCGGCAAACGTCAGGCCGTGCGTCTGGCCAATGCCCAGCCGGTGATCCGCGACATTCTTGCCGTCGCCAATTTTGACCAGCTGTTCACCATTGAATAACCCGCGTGCAAAGCCAGCGGGACGTTTCTAACCAGGTCATCAACCGTTGCTGCGCACGGAATCGAGTGGTCGCAACTCGATGTCGGTGCCGATGCCGTGATCCTGGTCGCCGCCGGTAACAGGCTACAGCGCATCCTCGAGCGGTCTCGTGATGCTCACGGCATGTCCGCGGTCGCATTCCTTGGACGAGCATCCGTCGAGTGGCCGTTCGACCATTAACGACACGCGACCTGTCTCCACGGCTGCATGTGCTTGTTTGTGCAGTGCGCGGCGCCATCTCAACGCCGCTTGCACGTCACCCTCTCGCCCGCTGGCGAAAGGGCTTATTTACCCAACACCTTACATGACGATGCTCATTCGCCCACCGGGCTGAACGTTGTCACGGCGAGCCCGCAGCTGCGATTTCAACGCGACACACCTCAACCCGTGCAAGCTTCCTGCCCGAACCGATGTCCGCCAGTTCCCCTTCGAACGTGAGACCAAAAAACGTGCGCCCATCGGCACCGCCGAGGTTGCAGGCCACGGCACGCTTGCCAGGGGTAGTAATGATGTCGCCGATGCTGCCGTCAGGCAGCACGCGCACGAACTCGCCGCTGGTAAAGGCCGCGATCCACACGGCGCCTTCGGCATCGAGACAAATGCCGTCAGGCGTACGCTCACCAAGATCGGCCCACACCCGACGGTTTGAAAGCGTGCCATCGGCGGCGCGATCAAACGCCGTCAGCTTGTGGCCAAAGGTTTCGGCGATGATCAGCGTGCGACCGTCGCGCGTGATAACCGCGCCGTTGGGAAACTCCAGACCGCTGGCTACCACCTTGCACTGGCGCTGGGGCGTGACCATGATGAGATCGGCGGGCTGGGCCGCTGCGCCGCCCAGTAAGTCGTAACCAAAATTACCGACGTAGATATTGCCGTTGGCATCGCACACGCTGTCGTTGATATCGTTTGAAACCATCTTCGACAAGTCCACATACTCGCTCAGCTTGCCGCTCGTTTCGATCAACATCAGTTTGCGATCCTGCATCGAGACCACCACCACGCGGCCATCGGGCAGAAAATTGATGCCCGATGGGTGATGCGGGAAGCTTGCCACAGCGCTGCGTTTGCCAGCCTCGCTCAGGGTGTAAACCGTCTCACCACGCATATCCGACAACCACAGATGATTGTCGTGCCAGCGTGGTCCCTCGAGAAATACGAATCCGTCGGCCAAGGTTTCCAGTGTATATTTCGCCATAATTCCCCCGTGATGTGCCGTGATGACCTGTGATGACCTGTGATGATGAGAGTGATGCGCTCAAAAACTCCAGCGTTTCCGCGCCAGCAACGCCAGCGTAGCGGAATCAGTCCTTCTTGATACCAAATAGCCGCTCCAGCTCGCTTTGATTTTGTGCACCATCGCTACGCGCGGCGTCGCCGGTCTGCTCGCCAAATAGCTTCTCCAGTTCATTACGTGCGCGTGCAGCAGCGCTGTCTGCCCCGCCCTGATACGCGTGTAACGACGGTTTGAAATATTCGCAGTAGTTAGACCGTTCCTTATTGCTTACCGCAGTCGCGATGGTTTCTGCGCAGGCGTCGGCGAGCGATGGGTTAAAAAAGCCACACATTTTGCACACGTGGAGATCTGCATTGCAGACCATACACACCTCGGCGCGGCGTACCGGCAGCAGGTCTTCTGTCAACTGCGTGCCGCAGCGCCAGCAGCGAAACTCCGTTGTGCGCGTCATTGCGCAAAACGCGCGAGCTGGTAATCGTCGCGCGCCAGCTCCGTGGTGTGTTGCATGATGTCGTCGGCCACCAACTTGCCAGCGCCCGGTGCCATGGTCCAACCGAGATGACCGTGGCCGGTATTGAGAAACAGCCCGGCAACTTGTGTACGCCCCATGATGCCCACACCATCGGGACTCATGGGCCGCAGCCCGGTCCACTCAGCGCAAGCGCTGCGCTTGATGCCGGCCGCCTCAAGCGGGTAGATGCGCGCAATGAGATCGTACAAATTTGCGATGCGACTCGGCGTCAGTGCCGTGTCGAAACCGGCGAACTCAGCAGTACCGGCTACGCGCAGCTGCTGACCGAGCGGACACACGGCAGCGTGATAATGCTCGTCGATGACCGGTACCCGGGGCTGCACCTGCCAGTGGCTCATCGGTACGGTGATGGAATAACCCTTGACCGGTTGCACCGGTAAACGCACGCCGGCGCTCGCCGCCAGCGCTACGCTGTGGCTGGCAGCCGCCAGCACAACGGCATCAGCGCGCTGAAGTTCACCATCACACGACACACCGCTCACGGCGCCGTCACTGGTCACTATCCGTTGCACCTGAGTCTCATAGCGAAACTGCACGCCGTCCGCTGCACAGCGCTCAGCAAGCGCGCGGCAAAAGCGATGCGCATCGCCAGAGACGTCGTCGGGGAAATGGATACCACCGGACAGCTGGGCAACAATCGGCGCCAGCGCCGGTTCGAGGGTCACTACCTCGCGTGCCGTCATCACCTGATAGCGCACATCAAAGGCGCGGCAACGCTCGGCAAACTGGCTGGCGGTATCGAGCTCTTCAGTGCTGCGATAGATCTTGAGGGTGCCGCGATCGGCGCGCTCGAAGGGCAGCTGCAACGCGGCGAGATGTTCGGCTAACACGGTTAACGAATAGTCGGCCAGGCGCGCATTCTTCTCGACATTGGCGAGATAGCGCGGTAGGGACGAATTGCGCACGAAGCTCCATGCCCAACCCAGCATACGCGGCAGCGCGCGCGGCCGAATCAGCAACGCGGCGTCCTCACGCCCCAACATGCGCAGTGCTTGCCATAACACGCCGGGCTCATTCCAGGGATTGGCCTGACTCGCATGGAGCATGCCACCATTGGCGAAGCTGGTTTCCAGACCGGGTCCAAGCTGGCGCTCTACAACGAGCACCTCGGCACCGTGGCGACGCAGAAAGTAGGCGGTGGTCAGACCGAGCAGGCCGGCGCCAACGACAATGATGCGCATGCAGGGGTGGCCTCGAAGGCTGATAGGCTGGCTATCTTGTCCACCGATGTCGGGAAATGCAATCGAGGCGGTAAGGTGGCAATGAGTTGGCGCGTGCGGCAACCATGCGCCCGCGCTTACAGTGCCGCAGAAGCAGACACGACCGGGGGGACCGACCGTGTCTCTCCATCAAACTATCGCGCAGTTCCTTCTGCGCCTGAAAACTTCAGGCGACAACGTCCTTGATGGCCTTCATCGCTGCGGCACGAACCGACAGGCTGGCCGGACGTGCTTCGACCTTTACCATCTCGCCAGTGAAAGGGTTGCGTGCCATGCCAGCTTTGCGTGCAGCCTTCTGTACGCGACGCAGCTTGACGCCAACTTCCGGCACAGCAAATTCGCCCGAGCCGTTTTTGATCAGATGACGTCCCGCCAAGGCTTTGGTCGCCTGCAGAACCGCGAGAACTTGCTTCTTGGTGAGGCCGGTGTCCTCAGCCAGCGCAGCGATGATCTGCGACTTGGTTTGCTTTTCCTTGATGGCACTGGTCTTGGCTTTGCTCATGATGTCTCCCTTGTAAGGTGGCAGCGTATTGGAGTGGCTAGAGTCTTGATTTAGTCGTCGCAACTTTCGTTGTGGTCTATCGATCCTGTCAGTGGGCGAACACTGGCGCAACGACGCTGACATTCGAGTGGCGCCGGGCACGAGCTCGACCACACGTCGTCGTCAGGATAAGGACGCTTTCGTGCAATAGGTCGAAATCGACCGCGCTACTA
>JANOXY010000807.1:0-1684 GCA_031418675.1 Pseudomonadota bacterium | reverse complement strand
TTTTGGTCAACAACGCCGGGGTGTTCAAACTCGGCCGACTGCTGGATACAAGCACGGAGGACTACGACCGCATCATTGCGATCAATCAGAAGGGCGTGTTCCTGGGCATGCGGGCGGTGGCGCCGGCGATGTGCGAAGGTAAAAGCGGCTCGATAATCAACATCTCCTCGCTGGCGGGACTGGAAGGCACGGCGGGTGCTTTTGCATACGCCACCAGCAAGTGGGCCGTGCGCGGCATGAGCAAAGCGGCGGCCCAGGAACTGGGGCGGTTTGGTGTGCGCGTGAATTCTGTGCATCCCGGATTTATCGACACCGACATGATGCATCAGACTCAAGCAGCAGTGGCTGGCAAGATGGACAAGGCCTAGCGCTTTGTGCCCTTGGGTCGCACTGCACAGCCAATGGAAGTGGCACAGATGGTGGTATTCCTCGCGAGCGATGAAAGTTCCTACTGCACCAATAGTGAGTTTGTCATCGACGGTGGCATGCATCGCTGAGCGATGATGCTGTTGCAATCGATGCTGGCGCTCAGCCTCGGTAGCGACGGGCGGCAAGCTTACATGCAGATGCATGCTGCGACACCTCACCGAATTGAGACGGTCGGACGATGGTGGATCGGCGCTCCCGAGGCGCCCATCACCAAGGCTTGGGCGAACTGAAAATCATGCGTACGTTCGCCGAACTCTACGCACGTGCTGCGCGCCGCAAAGGTGGCGCAGCCAAACTTGAAACCATGATCCCCGCCACGCGCAGTGCTATCGAACTGCGGACTATCAGCGACGACCGCTGGTTGGCCAGCATGACCCAGGGCGTCTTCCAGGCCGGCTTTGTGTGGCGGGTCATCGAACACAAATGGCCGGGGTTCGAAGCGGCATTGCGTGGTTTCGACCCCCACGCGGTGGCCTATCTCTCCGACGATGATATCGAACAGCTGGTAGGCGATACCCGTATCATCCGTCATCACAGCAAGCTGCTGGCAACGCGCGCTAACGCGCAGTTTGTGCTTGACCTCGCAACTGAGCACGGCAGTGCCGGCGCCTTCTTTGCGGGCTGGTCCCCAAACCGCTATGCCGAGTTACTGACCGTGCTCAAAAAGCGCGGTGCGCGCCTGGGAGGCATGACCGGCCAATATTTTTTGCGCCGCATGGGACTCGATTCCTGGGTCTTGTCTCAGGATGTCGTACGCGTGCTGGTGGACGAGGGTGTGTTGCACAGACCACCCTCATCACAGCGCGATTTGGCGGCAGTACAGGCAGCCTTCGACGGCTGGTGCGAACAATCCGGACGCGGCCTCACCGCCGTGAGTCGAGTGCTGGCGCTGAGCATCGATTAGCGCCGCGCAGCTCGCGCAGGCGCACGAACAGTTTCGCCTCTACAATGGCATCACCATCGCAATTCAGCTTGAGGACTAACCCATGAGTGCGTCAGCTGCCGAACGTCTGCAGTTCGCGGTAGGAGAGGGGTATCGTTTGCTCGAACCAGCTCAGAAATATACGCGCGCCTTCTGCACCGACGACGAGATCGTCATCGCGCAGACCATTCGTGAGTTTGTCACCCGCGAATTGATGCCGTTTCGCCATGATCTCGAAGGTGGTTGGCATCGCGACGAAAAACTGGCCAAGGAGACCCTGCATCGCCTGTACGCCAAGCTCGTCGACCTGGGCGTGACACGGACCAACCTGCC
>JANOXY010000806.1:0-6570 GCA_031418675.1 Pseudomonadota bacterium | reverse complement strand
CGGCCGTTGTTAACAAACGGTGGGATCCACGGCACGGAATCAGGCCAGTCGAACGGCCAGTTGCGGGTGTACGCCTTGCGTCCAGATTCACGTCGAAAGAAAACTTCTCACGGCGTGGTCGCGTCTGACCCCCGACGGCATGAATAAGGAATGTCGGCCAGGTGAGGCCCCACGGCATGGCGCGTTTTCCGTCTGTCGGTGACCCGCGCTTCCCGCAACGACTAGCGACGGCGCTTGGCCGTGCAGGGACGCTACGTTCACCCCTTGGTGGAATTGACATCCATCGCGCGAGGTTCCAGTTTCCTCAGAACTGGGGGGACACCATGAACAAAGTACGTCGCTTTCGCATTCGGATCCGCGAGCGGGATCTGACGGATCTCAAGCGTCGACTCGCGCAGGTGCGCTGGCCGGAGCGGGAAACCGTCGCGGGTTGGGGGCAGGGCATCCCACTGTCCTACATGCGAGACCTGTGCGAGTACTGGCGCACGGGTTACGACTGGCGCCGCTGCGAAGCGGAACTCAACGCGCTGCCGCAGTACCTGACCGAAGTGGACGGTCTGGATATTCATTTTCTGCACATCCGCTCGCCGCACGCCGACGCCTTACCGCTGGTGCTCACCCATGGCTGGCCTGGTTCGGTGGTCGAGTTCACCAAGGTCATCGGCCCGCTGACGGATCCCGCGGCCCATGGCGGTCATGCGGGTGATGCGTTTCACCTCGTCATTCCCTCGCTACCGGGTTATGGCTTTTCGGCCAAACCCACCATCTCCGGCTGGACCATGGAGCGCATCGGTCGCGCCTGGGGACAATTGATGGCACGGCTCGGCTACCACAGCTATGTGGCCCAGGGTGGGGACTGGGGATCGGCCGTCACCCATAGCATCGCCCTGAGTGAAGCGCCGAACTGTCGGGCAATACACGTCAACCTGCCGCTGGTAGCGCCCAGTGCGGCGGTGATGTCGGATCTCACTGAGCAGGAGCGCGGCGCCTTGGCCCGCATTCAGCAGTACTTTGACTGGGACTACGGCACCGCCAAGGTGCACAGCACACGACCTCAGACCTTAGGCTACGGCCTGGTCGATTCACCGGCGGCGCTGTGCGCCTGGATAGTGGAAAAATACTGGGCGTGGATGGACTGTCATGACCATCCGGAGAACGTGCTCACACGCGACCAACTGCTCGACAACGTGATGCTTTACTGGCTGCCCGCGACCGGCGCGTCGTCCGCGCGTATCTGCTGGGAGTCCTTTGCAACTCTCATCGGCGATCACACACCGATCACCCTACCCACCGGCGTCAGCATTTATCCGCAGGAGATCTTTCGCGCCTCGCGACGCTGGTGCGAAGAGCGCTACCGCAATCTCATCTATTACAACGCACTCGATCGTGGTGGCCATTTTGCTGCGTTTGAGCAGCCCGAACTGTTTGTTGAGGAACTGCGCAACTGCTTCAGGCTTGTACGCTGAACGGCGCATCACCCACCGAGCGCCGCGCCCCTTGCTTCACACCGCGCCAGGCTTGGCCCGATTCGGTTCGGGCTTCTCCTGGAAAGTTGTGACGCTCTCGTCCAGGTCGCCATTGGCGATGGCCCGCATCGGGTTGCGATCTTCCGCGGTACAGCGCGAGAACCGCGCTGGCCGCATGTTGAGCATTTAACCGTGCTCGCACTCTTGAGCCTGCACGGTGCGACGATACCCGTGCCATCTGCCGTATGCTTGCTCGGTCCTGCACTATGTGGCTTAAGATTGCTGCGCCGTCGTGTGGGCTGAGCAGTGTCATGATATCGGTGGACCTCCTACCGCGGTTTACGCTCCTATTCATGGCATCGTTCGCGCGTAAGGGTGACAACGACCCTCAGCATGGGCTGAGTCATTGGGCTATGTTCGATCAGAGCGGGCAACGATCGGACCAGCTAAGCGCGCGCATGGCAAGCGCGCAGCGGCCGATGCCAGTTCGAAATCGATTCGTCTTGACGCAGCTGAAAACGCCATAGCACTCTGCTTCGGGCCAAAAGCGTTTGACTGGCGATTCAGCAGTTGGGTCGGGCGGGTCGTTAAGCGACGCCTCCTTTGGCGTGTCGGCAATCCATGATTCAGGTGTTATTCGCCGTATTGGGGGACCGACCAGTACGGTGGGCGGATCTCGCCCACGAAATCCGCAATAGGCGCCGCCTAGCCATCGTCAGATTGACCACCGCGCACGTCACGAACGGTCGACGTGCCTTTTTCTCGAGCCCTTTGTAAGGCGTCTTCGCGAGACCGCCGATCTGTTTGATGACAAGGAACGTTTGCTCGACCGTGGCACGGATTCGTGACTTGGTCTTGCTCTTCTGCCGCTCTACTTCATCAAACACACCCTCGCCCCGCTAGCGTCGATTGTTCATGTCTTGTGCAGCAGGGGCGCAATCTTTGATTAGCTCAACCGCGATCAGCGGCTCCCGTTCAGTCTGCCTTGTTTATTCGCATCACGGTCCCCACAGTGCAACCGCCAGCGTGCCCGCATTGAAGTTGGGCATTCCTCGCAGTCCAGCTGTAGTTCGGCTAGCCTTTGTCGCCGCTCAGCGCTAGTGTTAAATCGCGCCCCTGGGAGGGTTCTCAGACAAGCGCTCGGGCGCATCTTGCCGTCGCCACACTTTTGGACAACGGTTATGCCTCGACCCTGCGCCTCAATTCAGTCCAGTGTTAAAGGAGTTCAGAACCATGCCAGCCGCAAAACTTGCACGCTTATTGCGCGCTTTATTAACAATCTCGATGACTTTTATGGCGTTCTCCGCCGGTGCTGCGAGCCTGCTCATCGACGATTTTTCAGATCCCTCGCCGGCCGCCACCATGGTGCAAGTGGGCACTGGCTCTCAGTATGCGACGAGTAATAGTCCCGCGATTCTGGGCGGTGTGCGTGGCGTTAGTCTCAATGTGTATATCAATCCACTGAACAGCGTAGCGGCGATCTCCCATGGTGACGGCGCATTGAGCAGCACCACCGGCGTCGCGGCACGTGCGGAAGTGCTGGCGTACTATGGTGCATTCGCCGGGCCGACCGACAATCAAGCAGTGCAAGGCCCCGCGCTGGGCTCGGATGTTCGCCCTTACAGTGCGCTCGCACTCGATTTCACTGGCGTGTCCACCACCTTGAATCTGAACGTGACGCTCTACACGCGCAATCCGCTCGATCCGTCTGCGCCTCTCTACTACAGCAATGTGGGCCTGAATATTGCTCCCGCTAGTCCCGGTGGCCCGCTGCACGCAGAGCTGCCCTTGAACTTTGGTGACGGCTTTAATTACGGTCAAGTGGACGGCATCCTGCTGCTGATCAATCGTGCCAACGGCGCAACGAACATATCGTTCAATCTCGACAGCTTCAGCTTCGTCACCGCGGTGCCACTGCCAGGTGCGGGAATTTTGTTGCTGTTTGGGCTGGGCGCGTTAGGCATGCGTCGCCATGCGGCTTGATCTTCTCCCAAGCACGTGACCGGGGATTCAATGATGGGGGTATGCGTCGCCCGCGTCTCTCAGGCTAGGGTGGCTGGCGGGATGCTGATGCGCCAGCCATTCTCGTTTTCGAGCACGAGCGTTGCGTCGGGATCAGCGCGCAGTGTTTCAGATAACGGTCTGCCGCCACGCGGCAGGACTATCCGTCCGGTGCCAAGTTTCCTACGCATGCCCCGCGTGTTGTCATCGCGGGGCAGGGTATGGCCATTAAAACGCCGCTCCACTTTGGTTCGTGCGAAGGTTCAAACCCAACACAGCCTCGCCAGCCTAGTATCACTGCTGGCGGATGTTGAACCCTCATCGGCGATTACACACGGAACACCATGCCAACCGGTGTCAGCATCTATCCCCAGGAGATCTTCCGCGCCTCGCGACACTCGTGCGAGGCCCACTACCGCTATCTGATCCACTACAACGCACTCGATCGTAGCGGCCATTTCGCCGCCTTCGAGCAGCCCACGTTGTTTGTTGATGATCTGCGCAAAGCTTCAGGCTTGTGCGCTGAACGGGACATAACACGCCGAGCGCAAGCACCGATCGCGCTGCGCAGACAGAGCGCGCGTTACGACTGTACGTCCGAGATGCGCTGAGGCATCTAGTCCAGCGATGGTCAGCGGCTTACCCGCCCGCCGACTATCCACCCTGCGCGGGGAAAATTCTGAGCCCCGCGTCCTTGAGGTATTCTGCGTTGTGCACGGCGTCCAGTGCCGTCTGTGATCACCCAGCGGAGTAACACCATGCCCGTCAGCAATCACGACCTGCTCGAAGCCTGGAAGACCGTGCTGTGCTTGAGCCAGTTACGGGCGGGCGACAACGTCACGCTGCTGACCGGCAGTCACACCCATCCGCAGACCCTGAGTGCCGCGATCGCCGCGGTGCGGGCGCTGGGCGCGGTGCCGACCCGCGTTGATCTGGAACCGTTGAACGCCGACAAGTCCCTGAGCCGCGATCCGCTGTCCTATCTCGGCGCCACGCCCTTGACCGGTAACCGCGCGGCGATGGCCGCCTGCCTCGCCAGCGATCTGATCATCGATCTCATGGTGCTGCTGTTCTCGCCGGAGCAGCAGCAGATCCTGGAATCGGGCACGCGCATCCTGCTCGCGGTGGAACCGCCGGAAGTGCTGGTGCGCCTGATACCGACGCTCGACGATCGCACACGGGTGAATGCAGCTGCCGTGCATCTGGCCAGCGCGCGCACCATGCGCGTGACATCCGCCGCTGGCACCGATGTGACGTTCCAACTCGGTCAGTATCCGGTCATCAAAGAATACGGTTTTGTCGACGAGCCCGGCCGCTGGGATCATTGGCCGAGCGGCTTTTTGTTCACGTGGCCAAACGAAGGCGCCTCCGACGGCAACATCGTGCTCGATCGCGGCGACATCCTGTTGCCACAAAAGCGTTATCTCTCTGAGCCGGTGACGCTGAGCGTCAAACACGGCTACGTGACCGACATCGCCGGCGGCCTCGAAGCTGAGCTGTTTCGCGAATACATGCAAAGCTTCCAGGACCCGGAAGGTTATGCGCTGTCCCATATCGGCTGGGGATTGCAGCATCGCGCCAAGTGGTCGACCCTCAGCCTCTACGATCGCGAGCAGACCATCGCCATGGACGCGCGTGCCTTCGCCGGCAATTTCCTGTTTTCGCTTGGACCCAATACTGAAGTCGGCGGCACGCGCAACACCGCCTGCCATATCGATATCCCGTTACGCGCCTGCACCGTCAAGCTCGACGAGCGGGTGGTGGTGCAAGACGGCACACTGGTGGAATGAGGCCAGGCCCATGACAACATCTCTCAAGGTCAACGGTAAGCCGGTCACGCTCGACGCGCCGAGCGAGATGCCACTGTTATGGGCATTGCGCGAAAAGCTCGGCCTGACCGGCACCAAGTATGGTTGTGGTGTTGGTATCTGCGGCGCCTGCACGGTGCACGTCGACGGCGCCGCCATGCGTTCCTGCCAGCTGCCGCTGGGCGCGACTGCCAACAAGGAGGTCGTGACCATCGAAGGCCATAGCGCAGCTGGCCACCCGGCGCTGCTGGCGGCGTGGATTGCGCACGACGTGCCGCAGTGTGGTTATTGCCAGTCCGGCATGATCATGGCGGCGGCGGATCTGTTGAAGCGCAATCCTGCGCCTAGCGAAGCGGATATCCGCCAAGGTATTTCCAATCTGTGCCGCTGCGGCACGTATCAGCGCATCATCGCGGCGATCCTCGAGGCTGCTGACAAGCTGCGCGCGGGCCAGGCCGCATGAACGCCGCGAGCATCACGCGGCGCGGACTGTTGCAAGCCGCGCTGTTGGCGGGTGGCGCGGTGGGCTTTGGTTTTAACACGGTGCTCGCGGCGGCCGCGGCAGACGACAGTGCTATCGAAGTCACGTCCTGGATAGTCATAGGCAAGGATGGCCGCGTGCTGTTGCGCATTCCGCAAGCGGAACTCGGCCAGGGTGTCACCACCAGTCTCGCGCAGCTGCTCGCCGAAGAACTGGATCTCGCCTGGGGTGAATTCGACACCGAGTACTTCGATGCGCAGATCAATCGTGTGCGCGACAACGTCTACGTGCACACCGCGACTTTGAACAGCTGGTCCACCGATCTGTTGTTCGAACCTATGCGCCTCGCTGGCGCGCAGGTCAAACAGATGCTGCTGAGCGCAGCGGCCACGCAACTGAAAGTCAAAAGCGCTGCGCTCGCCATCGACGGCGGACGCATACACCACGCCGCAAGCGCACGCAGTGTGAGCGTCGCCGAGGTCGCGCGCGCGGCCGCCGCACTGCCGCTACCGGCGCCCGCTTCGATCACACTCAAGGACGCCAAGGCCTGGAAACTCATCGGTCAGTCGTTGCCACGTCTCGATACCCGCGCGAAGGCGAACGGCCAGGCGCAGTACGGCATCGACGTGCAACTGCCCGGCATGAAATACGCGGCGGTGCGTCAGTCACCGGTATTCGGCGGGCGCCTGCTAAGTTTCGACGCCAACGCAGTGATGCAGCGCGCCGGCGTGATCAAGGTCGTTGCCATCCAGGGCGGCCCATCCGGTTACACCGTGCCCGCTACGCTGTGGGACATCATCGACTGGCAGATGGA
>JANOXY010000805.1:0-5553 GCA_031418675.1 Pseudomonadota bacterium | reverse complement strand
GCGCACGGCTCCTGGTGGCCACCGAGGGTCCGCGTGTGGTTGGTTTTGCGCTCATGAAATATCTCGACGAGCGGGCCCATCTGCTGCTGTTGGCGGTGGCGGTGCCGTCGCGACGCAGCGGCGTCGGGCGAGCGATGCTGGATTGGCTGGAGAAGACCGCGCTGGTCGCCGGCATCGGCAGTATTGAGCTGGAGGTGCGCGCCACCAATCTCGGTGCCCGCGCGTTCTACCGGGCCTTGGGTTTTGAGGAAGATGCGACGGTGCCTGGTTATTACGCTGGCATCGAAGCTGGGGTGCGCATGCACCGTGACCTATGGAGCCTGTCACCTCCAACGGTGGCCGGCGACGGGCCTGACCAGCCGGCATGGTTACCGCCCCCACCCT
Source organism: Pseudomonadota bacterium (assembly GCA_031418675.1). Taxonomy (GTDB): domain Bacteria; phylum Pseudomonadota; class Gammaproteobacteria; genus JADJYF01. The sequence continues at coordinate 5,169 of JANOXY010000805.1, read as the reverse complement.
AGTCGAACGAGCGTTTGGGCCTGCGTGGGGCATGTTTGAGGTCACTCAAACGGACCGCTCGCGACGCTACTGCGGGCCAGGCGTCGGCGCTACCATGGTCACCCCTATGAGTGCGTCCACAGGCCCAGAAACCCGCCACAACCGCCAGGGTTGCCAGGCGCGAGTGGGCGCTGCTTACGGTTCCGGTTGAGGCTTTATGCCCCGTACAGTCTCGATTACCCCGTACTCTGACCTGACGTCGCTACAACCCTGGTGGCGCTCGCCGGAGGCCCTGCTAGCCGGGTTATTGTTTGTCGCCGATGGGTTGCTACTGGGACAGGGACTGCTGGCGGCATTGCTGCTCATTAAGGTCTTCGCTGCGCTGCTGCCCAAAGCGCTGCTGCTGAAAAAAGTGCAGCGCGACCCGTGGCCAACCTTCCGACGCGCGATGCTGTTCGGCCTGACGGCGGTGGCGATCATGATCACCGTCAATGTGAATAACCACCTGGCACGCCAGCGCGCCACCGAGCTCATTGCTGCGATTGAGCTCTACCACGCCACCCATGGTCGCTTTCCGCTGGCACTCGAAGCCTTGGTGCCACGTTACGTCGCCGCCGTGCCTCGCGCCAAACTCACCCTTGCTTTTGGCGATTTCCATTACCAAGCCCGTGAGCGCAATGCGATGCTGGCTTACATCGAGGTGCCGCCTTTTGGTGGCGCTTGTTACGATTTTGGCGAGCGCCGCTGGCACAACGCCACGGCGCGAGCCCGTCATTTATCGACCTGTGGCCGCGCGCTGACGGTTGCACAACAGGAGTCAGGGCGATGACCGTAAGAGTAGAAAAAAACGGCGCTGTGACGACCGTGATACACAGCCGCGCTGAGGCGCGCAATGCCATGGACCCACAAAGTGCCGAGGCACTGACCGCGGCCTTTCTCGCGTTCGACGCAGACCCCGGCGCCAGTGTGGCGGTGTTCTGGGGCGAGGGCGGAGCGTTCTGCGCCGGGTGGGACTTAAAGAGCGCCAGCGCGCTGGCCGACCGCGACGACCCGCTGGCCGAATTCGACTTTGTGCCCGATCAACAATCCTCGCCGCGAGGACCCATGGGGCCTAGCCGACTAGTGCTATCCAAGCCTGTAATCGCTGCGGTGGCCGGGCCGGCGGTGGCGGGCGGATTTGAACTCGCTTTGTGGTGCGATCTGCGGGTGATGGAGGAGAGCGCTTATTTCGGTGTGTACTGCCGTCGCTGGGGTGTGCCCTTGATCGATGGTGGCACAGTGCGACTACCGCGTCTGGTCGGCGAGGGGCGCGCGCTCGACATCATCCTCACCGGGCGCAAAGTGTCGGCTGAAGAAGCGCTGCGCATCGGCGCCTGTGAACGGCTCGTACCCGATGGCACGGCACGCGTGGCAGCCGAAGCACTGGCCGCGGAGATCGCGCGTTTCCCGCAAATGTGCATGCGGGCCGATCGCCGCTCGGTGTTTTTGCAGCACGGTCTGCCTGAAGCTTTGGCTTTGCGTTCGGAGTGGGCCAACAGCAAGGCGGTCCTCAAGGCCGAAGGCCTCGCCGGCGCGGCACGCTTCAGCGCCGGCCAGGGACGGCATGGACGATTTGATGAGAATTGACGGCGCGCGGTGAGCGTTTTGGCATCTCCGACTGAAGTCGGACCTACGGCGTGATCAAGGCCGTCCCGTCGGTGCGAATTTATTCGCACGTTCGTGCCATCGATCGCACCTACGGCGTGATCAACGCCATCCTGTAGGTGCGAATTCATTCGCACACCCGTTCCACCTCCCACCTAAGCAAGCAACACTACCCACTCAGTACAGCCCATTGCGATAATTATCTTCGATCAGCGCGTCGACATGGGTCACGACCTCAGCACTCGGCGGTGCGTCGGGTGCCGCGGTTTGCTCCAGAATCATCTTGCCCAGCGATGGCAGTTCCCTGCGATCCTGACGACTCGCTTCATCCCACAAGCGCGAGCGCTTGACCGCTTTTGCGCAATGCAGATAAGCCTCGTCGACCCGCACTCGAATCCCGACCTTGGGCGTTTTGCCTTTCACCACGGCCTGGGCCAGCAAATCGTCGTCGCTGACGATCTGCGCGCGGCCATTAACCCTAAGCAGGTCTTCGAAGCCGGGCACCATGAAGAGCAGCCCGACATTGGGGTTTTCGATGATGTTCAGCATGGTGTCCATGCGGTTATTGCCTGGCCGGTCGGGGATGAACAAGGTGTTGTCGTCCAGTACCTGAACAAAGCCCGGCGCGTCGCCACGCGGTGAAACATCGGCCCGCCCATTGCTCGCGGCGGTGCCGATAGAAACAAAGGGCGAGCGTGCGATAAAGGCCCGGCAGTGGCGGTCGAGGTGGGGAATCGCCTTACGCACCGCGAGCTCCATTGGCATGCCGATATAACTCTGCAACTGTTCGGCGCTGGTGAAAACCGCAGGTGCTTGCGCTGACATCGTGTTCATCCTCATGGTTTGGGCCCAGTCAGCGGAATATAGCGCAGCACCCCGGCCCTGGGTGGACTGGTCGCATCACCGCCCGTTGTCCCTTTTGCACTGCACTATATAATCCTCCAGGCATCTTTCAGCATATTGGCCAGCTGCGGCGCAGATCCCCTGTGCCGGCCCTGGCATCGCAGTCCATTTACAGGAGAGCGCAGATGAAAATCGCCGTGCCACGGGAAGTGCACGCTGGCGAACGCCGCGTGGCTACGACCCCGGATGTCGTCAAGCAGGTGATCAAGCTCGGCTTTGAGGTGGCGGTGGAGGCCGGCGCCGGCAGCGCGGCCAGTTACGCCGATGAAGCCTATGTCGAAGCAGGCGCCACCCTGGTCAGTGACACGCGCGCCCTGTGGAACGACGCCGACGTCATCCTTAAGGTGCGTGCGCCAGAAGCCCATCCGACGCTGGCGTGTCATGAAGCCGAGCTGCTGCATGGCGGCCAGACACTGATTTCGTTTATCTGGCCCGGACAGAATCCCGACCTTATGGAAAAGCTGGCAGCGACCGGTGCCAATGTACTGGCGATGGACAGCGTGCCGCGTATTTCACGCGCGCAGAAAATGGACGCCCTGAGTTCGATGGCCAATATCGCCGGCTATCGTGCCATCGTCGAAGCGGCTGGTGTGTTTGGCCGGTTTTTTACCGGTCAGATCACAGCCGCCGGCAAGGTGCCACCGGCAAAGGTGCTGGTGATCGGCGCGGGTGTTGCGGGGTTGTCGGCGATTGGCACAGCCAAGAGCATGGGCGCCATCGTGCGTGCCTTTGATACGCGCCTCGAAGTGAAGGAACAGGTCCATTCCATGGACGCCGAGTTTCTCGAACTCGATTTCAAAGAGGAGGGCGGTGGTACGGGCGGTTACGCCAAGACCATGAGCGACGAGTTCATCAAGGCCGAGATGGCTTTGTTCGCCGAGCAGGCGCGCGAAGTTGACATCATCGTCACCACCGCTTTAATCCCCGGCAAGCCCGCGCCCAAGCTGATTACTGCCGAGATGGTGGCGAGCATGCGTAACGGCAGCGTCATCGTCGATCTCGCTTCCGAGCAGGGTGGTAATTGTGAATTGACCGTGCCCGGCGAAATCGCCGTGCGCCACGGTGTTTCGATCATCGGCTACGCCGATCTGCCGAGTCGCCTGGCAACCCAGTCCAGTCAACTCTACGCCACCAATCTGCGCCACATGTTGACTGAACTGACGCCGGCCAAGGACGGCAACATCGTCGTCAACATGGAAGACGAAGCCATCCGCGGCGCAACGGTGATCAAAGAGGGCACCATCACCTGGCCACCACCGCCACCGACCCTGTCAGCGGTGCCCAAAAAAGCCGCCAGCACCGCGCCGCCGCCATCGGCTCACGGCCACGGCAAAGCTGCACCGGGCAATCCGCTCACGACCCTCGCGACCCTGGCGGTGGGTGCACTGGTGTTATGGGGCCTGGGCTCGGTGGCGCCGCCGGCATTCATGTCGCACTTCACGGTCTTTGTGCTGGCTTGTTTTGTCGGTTATCAGGTGATCTGGAACGTCACACCGGCCCTGCATACCCCGCTCATGAGCGTGACCAATGCCATTAGCTGCATCATCGTGATCGGTGCGGTGCTGCAGATCTCCACTTCGTCTTTCATCATCACGCTACTGGCGGCGGCCGCGATCCTGCTCGCGACCATCAATGTTGCCGGTGGATTCCTGGTCACCCAGCGCATGTTGCGCATGTTCCAGAAGTAGAGGCAGCCATGGGCACCGGAATCGTCACCGCGAGTTACATCATTGCCGCCGTACTCTTCATCCTGAGTCTCGGCGGCCTCAGTCACCCGGAAACGGCGCGTCGTGGCAATGCCTACGGCATGTCGGGCATGTTGATTGCCATCCTTGCCACGGTCTGCGGGCCGCAGGTCAGTTCCTATGTATTGCTGATCCTGGTCATGTTGATCGGTGGCAGCATCGGCGTGTATGCCGCGCGGCGTGTGCAGATGACCGAGATGCCGGAACTGGTGGCGATGCTGCACAGCTTCGTTGGCCTGGCCGCGGTGTTGATCGGTTATGCCACCTACGTCAACGGTACCGGCGGTATGGAGGGTGCTGAAAAGACCATCCACGAAGTCGAGATCTTTCTCGGCGTACTGATCGGGGCGGTGACCTTCACCGGCTCCATCGTCGCGTTTGGCAAACTGCGCGGCATGATCGATGGCAAACCACTGACGCTACCTGGGCGTCATTGGTTGAATCTTGGTCTCGCCCTGGCCTGTGTGTGGCTGGTACATAGCTTCGTCAACGGCGGTGGTGTTTTTCCTTTGCTGCTCATGACCCTCATCGCCTTTGGTTTTGGCGTGCATATGGTGATGGCCATTGGTGGCGCCGATATGCCCGTGGTGGTGTCGATGCTGAACAGCTATTCCGGTTGGGCGGCCGCCGCCACGGGTTTCATGCTGTCCAACGATCTCCTGATCGTGACCGGTGCGCTGGTCGGTTCCAGCGGCGCAATTCTGTCTTACATCATGTGCCGCGCCATGAACCGACATTTCCTGTCGGTGATCGCCGGTGGTTTTGGTACCTCCGGAGGTGGGCCGGTGGCGGCCATCGAAGGAGAGGTCAACCCCTTGAGCCCGGAAGAAACCGCCGAGCTGTTGCGTGAAGCGGCTAGCGTCGTGATCGTGCCGGGTTATGGCATGGCCGTCGCCCA
>JANOXY010000804.1:0-10620 GCA_031418675.1 Pseudomonadota bacterium | reverse complement strand
TTATTTCTAAAATACACCGCCTTTTTTTGGGTTTCTCCAACTTCTTTTTTTTTTCTAATAAATTCCCCCCTACATGGGGGCAGTGTTCGGCGCGATAGCGCAAGCGACGCGCTTTGCAGCCGTCGTAAAAATCCATCGTCGCGCACCACCTTAGCGCAAGGCTGCCATCAAACCCCGGGTGCCAACACCCGTAAGGTCTTCATCTCGAGTTCGGTTGGCGCCGGGTCGATAGGCAACACGATGACCCGCGTGGCACCGGCCTCAACGTGGGCCGCCAGGCGCGCTTCCAGCGCCGATGCATCGCCCCAGGCCACCAGCATATCGATCAGTCGGTCACTGCCGCCGTTGTCGAAATCGGCGTCGCCATAACCGAGCTTGCGCCATTCGCGCTGGTAATAATCGAGTGTCAGGTAATAGGCCAAAGCGTTGCGCGCTATGCGCCGTGCGGCGCTGGCATCGGTTTCGGCGAGCATGGCACAAACCACATTGAGCTCAGCATCGGCACCGAGTCTTTGGCGTGAACGGCGTGTGTGTTCGACCGACATCAGGTAAGTGAGGATGCCATCGCAGCGCTGGGCGCCGAGTCGTTGCAGCTGCGGGCCGTGAGCGGCCAGAATCAAGGGTGTGCTCATCGCGGTAGCGGCGCTCTGCACTTTAATACTGGCGAGTTGATCCAGAAACGCGGTCATCTTGGTGAGCGGCGGCTGCCAGGCGTGACCGCGTGCGACATTCAAGGCGACGTTCGACACCCCCACGCCGAGGATGAAACGCCCGGCGGATAACTCTGCAAGGGTTTGACGGCCCTGGGCGATGGCATGAGCGTCGCGTACATAGATGTTGGCTATGCCGGTGGCCAGCGCGATGCGCTGGCTGTGGGCGAGCAGGTGGGCGGCTGTGACAAAGGGTTCGCGGCCGAACAGTTCCGGGATCCAGAAACTGTCGTAACCCAGTTCTTCCAGGCGCTGCACGTAAGTCGTCATCTCAGCCAGGCTGTGCTTGTCCAACATCGCCAGCACGCCGCGCGCGGCAACTTTATCGCTCATGGCGAAATCCTCCGTAGAGCCTCAGGGCTCGTTGTCATCGCAAGCTGGGATGGAATCTGAAAGGACGCGGTGTCCTGGTCATTTGGACGGTGCGCGTGGCGTCGCCATGACATCGCGCCCAGCTTCGTTCGGCCGCAACTTAAAAGCGCGTTCGCCGCTATCCAGGGCCGCCGACGGGCGCGCTTGTGCGCGCTTGCCGCTAGGAATATGGAATTCGGCGTTGCCGGTGAAATAACCCAGCAAATGCAGAAACGCTTCGTCGAGTTGTGCCACGGTTTGCGGCCACAATGCGGCATTCCAGTTCACTTGCGGGCGCAACCAGCGCAGCGTGTAGTAAGGAAGGATCGCTGCGCGCCGTGTGTCGCGTGTGCTGTTGGCGCCGGTCTGGTGCCACAGGCGCCCGTCCATTACCGCGATCGAGCCCGCCGGTGCCACAACACCAACCGTGTCGTAGCGCTGCTTGGGGTCGGGATTGTGGCTGCGGTGATGGGAGCCCGGCACGTAACGCGTGCCGCCATTTTGTTCAGTCATATCATCGAGCAGCCACGCGACCACACAGGCCAGCGGTCGATCGGGCCAGGGTGGCAGCACATAACCCTGGTCGGCGTGCATGGTCATGGGTTGATTGCCCGGTTCAGTGATATTCGCACTGCAGTTGGACACCATGAAATCGGGCCCGAGCAGATGACGCACAAAATCGAGCGCGACCGGATGTCTGGTCAGTTCAACGAACACCGGATCGAGATTCAATAAATGCCATACCCGTATATTGTGATCGTCGGGATCAAAGGCAAAACCGCGGGTCCCTACTTCGTCTGCTTCGCTGACGGGTATGGCCGCATAGAGACGGCGTCGCACCTCAGCGGTTTTTTCGGGCGTCAACACATCGCGCAAAATGGCGACACCGTAGGTCGCGAGGTCTTGTCGTGCACGGCTGATATCGGTGGTGGGCGCGGCGGCTGATTCCATGGTGGGGTCGCTCCGTGTTTGGGTTCGCGAAACTGGTTGATAAAAATTCGAACCGCAGGTGCATGTGCAGCGATGAAGGCGGGCGCTTGAGCATAACACCACCCCCAGTGCGGCGCGTTGTTCGCAACAATACCGCTAGCTCGCCACTGCGCAGACGCCTGCCGTATTCTAGCGGCAGGCCGCGGTTTATTTTCCAGACCCGCGGTACCCGTGGACACAACGAGGAATGTGGCAGTGAACCCGGAAAGCGATGAATTCGACGGTCACAGGCATTATCTGGACGAATTTGAATCCTACGATTCAGATCCCGGTGCCTGGGGCACTCCGTGGCGCGCAATGGAAAGTGCGGTCGCCCTGGCCTTGGTCTTGTATTGCAGTATCTGGCTGATCAGCATTTCACCCTGCGGCGTGCGTGGTTGCGATGGGCCGGGAGGTCTCGTTTTCCTGGTGGGCGGATTTCTGCTGGGGGCGGTGTTTGCCGCCATCTACATCGCTGTTGTGCGCAAACTCGAAGACGACTGGCGGCGACGACTGGTGCCGACAGCCGTGGTCGTGATCTGGCTGCTATTGCGCATCATTAATCATGTTTCCAAAGTGCAGCCGGAGCTCGATCCTGAGCTCGGCGGCTTTGTGGTGCCCGCCCAGGAGCGACTCGTCTTCGCAGCGCGCGTGTCGAACGCGGCTGCACGCGAAGTGGCGGGTTGGTCGTGGCCGGCTACCATCGGAATGTTCAGGGTGTGAATGCCGGATGTTGTTAACGCGCATGCTCTTAAGCAAGCAGCCCGCCGCACGCCTGGCGTTAGGGCTGGCTTTGGCAATCGCGATCATCGGCGGGCCACCAGTGCTGTTAACGGCTTCACTGGGCCTGGGGGTGGTGAGCTGGATAGCGTGGTTCAGGTTGGTCAAGCGACTTCGGCAGATCGCCGACACCCCAACATCATTGATTCGATCCGCCGCCCAGGGGCAGGTCGAATTGAGCGGCAAAGCGGTCACAGCCGACGCGCGGGTTCTGCGCGACCCCATCACGCGCGAGCCGTGTTTATGGTTTCGCGTTGAATCGTTCCGAGCCAAAATGTGGGTACTGCGGCGGCGCGTAAAAACGGCGGAGAGCACCCGCATCTTTGCCTTGGATGATGACACCGGACGCTGCCTGATTTCTCCCGCGCAGTCGAACATCCAATTGCCGCAGCCCTTGCGCTTCGGTCGCCGCTTCAATCTGCATCATGATCTCTACATCATTTATCCCGGTGAAGCCTTACACGCCAGTGGTCATTTTGAGACGCGAGGGAGCGCTTCAGGGGATGGCTTGCATCTGCTTCTACGTGATGCGCAACAGCGCCCTTGTTTTGTCGGACACGGCAGTGAAGGGCTCGTGCTTCAGCAACTTCGACGCACTGCCCTGCACAATCTGGCGCTCGCCATCGTAGGCCTGGTTGTTGCGCTCGCGTGGCTGAGTCAACGACTGTGACAGTCGCCACGCCGCGGGCCGGGTGCGCTTCGTTCGAAGGCCACCCATTGCACCGTTCGTCGACGAGTGTGTTTTATCCCTTGACCAATGCTACCGCCGAGAAGCACGACGGCTTCATCGCGGTGCAGAGCGATGGCTCGGTCATCGCGGAATTCACCGGCAAGGTGCTGGTGCAGGGCGAACCGGAAGGTTCGTCGTTTCCCAATGGCGGCATACGTTCCACTTTCGAGGTGCGTGGTTGTACCGCCTGAGATGTCACCAGTCCCGCCAACATCATGACCACTGACAATGGCGCGACGCTGCGGATCCCCACGGTGTTCGTCGCCTGGACCGGTGGAGGCACTGGATACGAAGACGCCTTTGTTGCGCGCCAATGCGGCCATGAACAAGGCGGCCAAGCGTGTCCTGAGCCTGCTCGGTCACAGCGAGATTGCGCCGTTTTTTGAAGCGGCCAATGTCGCGACCGATCATCAGCAGTTACGGATGACGGTGTTGAGAAACAGCGCCAAAAAACATGGCCTGGTGCGCCACCCTTAAGGAAATCATCGACGCGCACGGTGCGGTGGTGTTTGGCGGCAATGGATATTCGGCGCAATGGCCCAAAGAAGCCGTTGAGAAGCGCGGACTGGCCAATCTCAAGACCGCCGCTAACGCGCTGCCAGTGCCGAAGGCGCCGCATATCGAAGCCTTGTTCAGTAGCCTCGGGGTACTGTCACCTGTGGAGCTTGCCAGTCGCTTTGGGATCTACGCCGAACAACACATCCTTGCCATCGAAGTCGAGGCGAAACTGGTGGTCAGTATGGCCAAAACCGGTATCTATCCTGCGGTGTTGAAGTATCTGGCAGAGCTGTCTTCGAGTCTGGGCACACTGCAAACTCATGGCATCAAACTTGATGATGCGAACCTCGACGTCATCGGTGCGCAGCTGGGTGTCATGACCGACAAGGTCAAACAACTCGCCCTCGCGCTGAGCAAGCATGACTTTGCCACCGTTGAAGGCCATAGGCAGTTTTGCGCAAAGACCATACGCCCGCTGATGGATGAGGTTCGCCATTGTGCAGACGTGCTGGAAGGTGAGGTCGCAAGCGAGTTGTGGCCTTATCCGACTTACCAGGAGATGTTGTTCATCAAGTAGCGAGGCGATTGTGGGGCGGCGCGTAGTGGTGGCGCGCCGGGGTTGCGCGGGGGCGTGGCTTAAGCGCCCATCTTGGGATCTCGAGCAACCGCACAGGGAATGACACCGTGCAAGCACCGCCGCCGGAAAAAAAACCCCGGCCGGAGCCGGGGGAACCCTTAGGAGGAGGGATACTTTGTCGAGCGCGGAGCGCGCCTCAGGCGAGTTTCATGGCGGTGAAGAACTGCTGGTCGCCGCGCCGTACCAGCACCACCAACGGCCGCTTATCGTCGCGTGCACTGCCTAGCGCCTGTTTAGCGCTGCTGGCATCGGCCACTTCGGCATTGTTGACCTGCACGATGACGTCGCCCGGCCTGAGACCGCTCTGGTCTGCCACGCTGCCGTTTTTGACGCCGACCACCAGGGCGCCCTGCACGCTGTCATCGAGATTCAGTTGCGCACGTGCTTCGTCTGATAACTGCCCAAGCGCGACGCCGAGCGCAGTGTCCAGATTGTTGCCGCCGGCCGGCACCCCTTGCTGCTCGTCGCTGGCAGCGATGTCGTTTTGCGCATTGCGATCGATGATGGTGGACAGCTGCTGCGCAATCCCGTTGCGTACGATGGAGATTTTCACCTTGCTGCCGGGTTCTGCCTTGGCTACCGCCTTGCTGAGATCCCGCGCGTCCTTCAGCGTGGTGTCGCCGAAGCGCGTGATCACATCGCCGACCTTGAGGCCAGCACGTTGCGCGGGGCTCTTGGCTAGCACCTCAGCGACCAGGGCGCCGGCATTGTCTTTGACGTGCAGGGCTTCGGCCATTTCAGTTGAGATGGGTTGAATCTGCACACCGAGCCAGCCGCGCGTGACACCACCGTGGTCGCGTAATTGACTGACGACGCGAGCGGCTTCGCCCGCCGGGATCGCAAAGCCGATGCCGATATTGCCGCCATTAGGTGAATAGATGGCGGTATTGACGCCGACCACCTCGCCATTGGCGTCGATGACCGGACCACCGGAGTTACCGCTGTTGATGGGCGCATCAATTTGCAGGTAGTCATCGTAAGGGCCGGCATGGATATCGCGGCCCCGCGCCGAGATGATGCCTGCTGTAACGCTGCCACCCAAACCAAAGGGACTGCCGATCGCCACCACCCAATCGCCGACTCGAGCGCGATCGGAATTAGCGAAGGTCACCGCGGGCAGTGCGTCCTTGGTCTCAACCTTGATCACTGCCAAATCGGTTTGCGGATCGGTGCCAATCAATTTGGCGGGCAGTTCACGGCCATCGCTGAGGGTGACTTTGATTTCATCAGCGCCAGTGATGACGTGATTGTTGGTGACGATGTAACCGCTTTTGTCGACGATGAACCCCGAACCCAAGCCTTCAACACGAGCTTCGGCTTCGCCCTGTTGCGGACCGAAGGCATCGGGGCCAGGGCCGAAGTGGCGAAAAAACTGGCCCATGGGTGAGTCGGGGTCGAGCTGCATGGGGCGGCCGTCGAGTCGCGCGAATTTGGCGCCATTCTTGACCACCTCAATTTTGACCACGGCCGGCTGCACGTTTTCGATGACGTCCGCGAACTGCGGTTGGGCAAACGTCGCACTCGCGGCCGGCATCACCGGTGCAGCATCGGCACCAGGCCAGCTGACCACACCCAGCGCAAGGGGCAGCGCGAGTGCGATGGCGTAACGGCGATCGGTATTGAGAATGCGGGTGATGGCAGACTTCATGGGGTGCCTCCTGGGCTTGTCTATGCGATGGGAGGAAGCCTAGATCTCAGTCCATTACGCGAAGCTTTCCAGCTGATTAATTTTTCGTAATGTCAGCGTATCCCGGCGCGGGTAGGCGCAGCCGCGTATTGTCGGCACAATGCGCCGGCCTCGGTCGGCATTGGCGTGCGGCCCCCTTTCAGGAGATATGTGTTGCATCTGCTCGTGGTGGAAGACGATCGCGATACGCGCGAGTTCATTCGCAATGGCCTGTTACAGGCCGGGCATAGTGTTGACGTCGCGGCCGATGGCCGTGACGGATTGTTTGCCGCCACCACCCAGCAGTTTGATTTGATCGTGCTCGATCGCATGTTGCCCGCGCTTGATGGCCTGACACTCCTGCGTACGCTGCGCGCATCGGGCAATCGTGTGCCGGTGTTGTTGTTGTCGGCGCTAGGCGAAGTTGATCAACGCGTAGCTGGCTTGCGCGCCGGCGCCGATGATTATCTGGTCAAACCCTTTGCGTTCAGTGAGCTGGAGGCGCGCATCGAGGTGCTGATGCGCCGCACAGCGCCCGACGGGCCCGCCACGGTATTGAAGCTTGGTGATCTGGAACTCGACATCATGACGCGCGCCGTGCGGCGCGGCGCGGTGCCCATCGATTTGCAGCCGCGCGAGTTTCGTTTGCTGGAATACCTCATGCGCCATGCCGGGCAGGTGGTGACACGCACCATGCTGCTCGAACATGTTTGGGACTATCACTTCGACCCACAAACCAACGTCATCGATGTGCATGTCAGTCGCCTGCGCGGCAAAATCGATCGCGGGTTTGACACGCAGCTGCTGCATACGGTGCGCGGTGCCGGTTATCGCCTGGCACTGGAGGGGGTAAGTGATGCTGGCTGAACGAGCGCGCTCCGTCGCCTCGCGATTTGGCGCGCTGGTACGTACCAGCACCTTTCAACTGACGCTGTTCTACACGGGCCTGTTCTCCGTATCGGCGGCGCTACTGGCGATGTTCTTCTATTGGTCGACCATCGGTCTGTTATTGCGTGAGACCGACGCCACCCTCAAGGCCGAGGTCACCGGGCTCGCTGAACAGTATCTTGAACATGGCCTGCAACGATTGGTGCAAGTCATCGTGCACCGTATGGGCAATGACCAATCGGGGTCCATGGTCTATCTGTTTGCGACTCGCGATAACCAGCCCTTGGCGGGCAACTTGCTCGAATGGCCGCGTATCGAAGCCGATGTGGACGGCTGGGTGGAATTTTCCCACCGTCGGGCCGACGGTCGTATATTGCCGACACGAGCGCGCGTTTATGGCTTGGGCGACGGCCTGCATCTGCTGGTCGGGCGCAACATCGAACAACTGCAGCAACTGCGGCAGGTGTTTAATCGTGCGCTAGTGTTAGGGGTGGGCTTGATCTTCGTGCTGGCCACGGGGGGTGGGCTGTTGATGAGCAGCCGCCTGCTGAAACGCGTTGGGGCAATGACGGCGGCGACCGGTGATATCGTCGCCGGACAACTTGACCGGCGTCTGGAGATCCGCGGCACTGGCGACGAGTTCGACGAGCTTGCGACACGTGTCAACATCATGCTCGATCGCCTGGCAGCATTGCTCGCGACCGTACGGCATGTCTCCGACAATATTGCCCACGACCTGCGTACACCGCTGACGCGGCTGCGCAATCGCCTCGAACTCGCGGCACGCGATGCACCGGCGGCGGTGCGCGATGAGCTCGAAGCGAGTGTTGAGGACGCCGACCAACTGCTGGCGACCTTTGCTGCGTTGCTGCGCATCGCACGTATCGAGTCCGGCAGTTACGACGCGCAATACGAGCCCTTGGATGTCGGTACGCTAGTCAACGACGCGATCGAGTTGTATCTCGGTGTCGCGCAGGACAAGCGACTCGCCCTGCATGCAGAGGTTGAGGGCCGGGCGGTGGTACGCGGCGACCGCAACCTCTTGTTTCAGGCGCTTACCAATTTGCTCGATAACGCCATCAAACACGCGCCGGCCGGCAGTCTGGTGAAGATCGTCGTGGGCCTCGCGGGCGGTGGCGTCGTGATCGATGTGAAAGATGCCGGTGCGGGGATCCCGATCGGCGAATACGAGCGGGTGACACAGCGTTTTACACGCTTGGACCAGAGCCGCAGCCTGCCCGGTAGTGGGCTAGGTTTGTCGCTGGTAAAGGCGGTTGCTGAACTTCACCACGGAACATTGAGCTTCAGCGACAATGCCCCGGGCTTGTGTGCGAGTTTGAAACTGCCAGCCGCCTAGCTGGCGTCATGCTCGCGAGGTCCTGTAGGTCCGAATTTATTCGGACATTCCTTCCAGAGCACCCGTCTGCGGCACCGCGCACAATGTCCGACTGAAGTCGGACCTACTAGGCCCTGTAGGTCCGAATTTATTCGGACATTCATTCCAGAGCACCCGTCTGCGGCACAGCGCGCAATGTCCGACTGAAGTCGGACCTACAAATCGGCCATCAGTAGCGAAACTTGCCCAGGCGACGACGCAGACTGCGCAGGGTATTGGGCGAGGCCAGGGCGGCGGCTTGCAGCTTGCCGTCCAGCAAGGTTGGGATGGCTTCCATCTGGCGTATCGCCTTGGCGCGGTCGTTGGCGGCCGACATCGATTCAGTGACCACCGCCGGCGGATTCTGCTCGACCAGGGCCAGGTGCAACAAGCCCAGACGATGGTCGGTGATGATGGTGGCCAGCGCCGATTGTGGCAGGGGTGTTGTGAGCGCCTCGAGTTCAGCACGATTGGCGATCACGGCTGGCAGGATAGCGGGTGGCTCGTTTTCGTCGGGCGTGCCGAGCAGACCGTAGGCGCGCAATTTCAGACCCAGGGACGGGCGCGAACTCCATACCGACAGGGGCGCAGCAAACACCATGCTGAGCAGGGCCGGCGACATCCACAGCAGCAAACCCGGGTAGACCGTGTAAGCGGCCGTCGCGAGGATCACGCCGGTGATGATGTGATGGCGGTGGCGTTGCCAGGCTTCGCGCCACGGGGTGCCGACGTCGTCGCGCGACTGCGTGTTCCATCCACTGTCGCCACCGGCAAACACGTTAAAAACAAATCGCGACTGAAACAGCATGTGCAGCGGCGCAAGCAGGGCCGAGATCAAGGTTTCAGTCAGTACGCTACCTAAGGTGCGCAGGCGCCCACCGAAGCGGCGTGCAAGATTGCGGTCGAAGCATATTGCGATCCAGCCAAAAAGTTTGGGTGCGAGCAGGAAGGCCATGGTCCAGCCGAACACCTGCGCCGCCAGTTCCGGATCGATGATGTGCCAGACCGGATAGGGTGTGCGGTCGGGGAAAAAATAAACCGGCAGTTCGAAGCGCGTTTCCAGCGCTGCGGCGATACCGACCAGGATAAAGCTGAACCACAAAGGCGAAGCGAGATAGGCCATGATGCCCGTCAGCAAATGCAGTCGGCTCAAGGGATGCAGGCCCCGTGCACCGATGATCTTCATGTGTTGCAGATTGCCCTGACACCAGCGCCGGTCACGCATGGCGTGATCGATCAGCGAGGGTGGCGCTTCTTCGAAGCTGCCCTCGTCATCCGGCAGCAGATACACCCGCCAGCCGGCGCGCCGCATCAGCGCGGCTTCAACAAAATCGTGGCTCAAGACCAGGCCGCCAAAGGGCGGCCCGCCCGGTAAGGTGGGCAGGCCGGCATGGCCGGCAAACGCGCTCATGCGAATGATGGCGTTATGGCCCCAGTAGTTGCCGTCGCCCAGGTACCACCAGGCCAGTCCCGCGGCCAGCACCGGGCCGTAGCAGGAACCCGCGAACTGGTGGCAGCGGGCAAACAAGGTATTACGATTCACCAGGCGCGGAATGGTCTGGATGATGCCTGCGTGGGGATTGGACTGCATCAGGCGCGCCAGGCGCACCACCGTACTGCCACACATGACACTGTCGGCGTCAAATACCAGCATCTGCTGGTAATGCCCGCCCCAACGACGGCAGAACTCGGCGAGATTGCCCGCTTTGCGCGCGGTGTTTTCATAGCGGCGGCGATAGAAGAAGCGCCCATTGGCACCCAGCCGGCGGCGACTCAAGTCCCAGGCCTGTTCCTCGGCAATCCAGGCATTGGTATCGGTGCTGTCGGACAACACGAAGAAGTCGAAGGCATGGAGTTCACCGCTGGCCTCGATTTCGCGATAGATGCACTCCAATGCGCCGAATACCCGCTGCGGTGACTCGTGATAGACCGGCATGATGATGGCCGTGCGGGTCGTGAGTTGCGTGGCGGGCGGCAGCAGGCCGGTGGTCAGCGCCGGCGCGCCACGCCACATTG
>JANOXY010000803.1:0-2602 GCA_031418675.1 Pseudomonadota bacterium | reverse complement strand
CCGCCCACCTCGGCCGCAATACGACCGAGATACTCGCCCCATTCGCCGGCACCACCAAATTCAGCGCGCCACGCCCACAGGCGACGCGTGAGAAAGTGCAGCCCATATTCATAGGTAAAGCCGATGGCACCGTGGACCTGATGGGACAAGCGCGTGAGCTTTTCCACCGCCTCGCTGGCACGGCATTTGGCTGCGGCAATTTCAAACCGCGCGTTACGGCCATCGGCCGCCATGCCACGATTATCCAGCCCCACACAAGCGGCCATGGTAATGGCATCAACCGACGCCACAACCCCGGCCAAGTCCGCCAGGTAATGCTGGATGGCCTGAAAGCCCGACAGCGGCTTGCCAAACTGCGAGCGTTCAGCACCGTACTTCAAAGCCAGATCCAGCGCGGCTGCACCGGCCCCCGCAATTTGCGCGCTGCGCACCAGGGCGCCCAGCCAGTGCACACAATCGGCTGGCAAGGCCAAATCGTGCCGCGCGATGACAGCGGCCGTGCCATTCAGGGTATCGCGCGGATCGCGGCCAATGTTGTCTTCGCTGCTGACCTGCAAACCTTTGGCTGACGCGATGATGAGTTCCGCGCCAGCGCCTTGTGCAGCGACACCGATTAAATAATCCGCGTTGCGTCCCCAGGGCGTGCGCGTATTGAGCAGTTTGATGCCGGCCGCGCTCACAGCGGAGGGGGCGACGGTCTGTGGCAGCAGCCCAGGCACGCCGACTGGCAGGCTGACTCCGGCCTGTCGCGCCAGCCATTCCGCAATGATGGATTCAACCACGGGCAGCGGCACGGCGTGGCGACCGCAGGCACGCAGGACGGGATACGCGTCTGCCCAGCCAACGCCCATGCCACCCGTGTGTTCGTCGGCCAGCACTTTGTTGATGCCTTGTTCGACGGTCTCGGCCCACAGCGCAGCGGGGAAGCCCTGCTCCTCAATGGCGGTCAAGGCATCCCAACCGAGCCGATCGCCAAACAGGCGGTTGACCGTATCCTCGAGCATGATTTGTGTTTCGTTCATCGCACACCCAGACCTTTCGCGATGATGCCGCGCATGATTTCCGGCGTGCCGCCACGCAATGAAAAGGACGGTGCGATCTGGATCAGCGAACCCAGCACCTGTTGATACTCCGTGCCAAATCCTTCCAGCGTCGGTTCGAGCTCGCACAACTCCTGGGCCAGTCCCGGCAAGGTCTGTTCAAACTGGCAGCCGAGATCCTTGACGACCGAAGCTTCGAGCGCCGGGTCTTCACCCGCGTTCAGTTTGGCGGCGATGCTGAGGGACATCGTGCGCAGGGTGGCCGCCCACGCTACCTGCGAACCAAGGCGTGCGAGCGTGGCCGGTGTTGCGTGGGGCTTGACCACATCGATGAGCTTGCGCAGCAGAAAAAAACACGACAGATAACGTTCCGGGCCGCTGCGTTCAAAGGCCAACTCTTCCGTCACCTGGCGCCAGCCCTGGCCCTCGGTGCCGACCAGGGCATCGGCCGGCAGTTCGGCGTCGACAAAGGCCACTTCGTTGAAATTGCGCCCACCAGCTAGATTCTGAATGGTGCGCGGGGTGATGCCTTTGGTTTTACTCAGATCGATCAAAAACTGGGAAAGCCCCGCATGTTTTTTGTTCGGATCGGGATCGGTGCGGAACAAGGCGATCATATAGTTCGCACGATGGGCGTTACTGGTCCAGATCTTGGTGCCGTTGACCTTCCAGCCGGTGGCGGTGCGCTCCGCGCGGGTTCGCAGCGAGGCCAGATCCGAACCGGAATTTGGCTCGCTCATGCCGATGGCAAAACAGGCGCGCCCGGCAGTGATGGCAGGCACGATGGTGTTTTTCTGCGCTTCGTTGCCATAACGCACGATCAGCGGGCCGCTCTGACGATCGGCAACCCAATGGAAGGCAGTGGGTGCACCGGCGACCAGACATTCTTCCACTACCACGTAACGTTCCAGCGCACTGCGACCATGCCCGCCATAGGCCTTGGGCAAGGTCATGCCGATCCAGCCTTTAGCCCCCAGCTTGGCTGAGAACTCGGCATCGTAGGCTTCCCAGCTATGGCTGCGCTTGACCACCGGCACATCGACCAGGGCTTCCTTCAGAAAGGCACGCACTTCGGCGCGCAGCGTTTCCAGCGACGGCGGTAAGGCAGTCGGCTCGAAACGCAGTTTGTCTGCTACTGATGTCATGGCGCTTCCATCACGGTGCTTGAACAAAAATTATCGCGGTTCGTAAACAACACTCAGCGATGCCCTTCGATATATTCCCAGGCGCGCTCAGCAAAACGCTCAACGATGTCGGTCGTAGTGGGCGCATCGGAGCTGGCGGCCGTGCCATCCTGCACGCGCTTGATGATGCCCTGGTAGATCGCAGCCAGACGCCAGGCGGTGTAGGCGTTGTAGAAATCCATGTGGGCAATCGCCTGGCGACCGGTCAATTCGCAGTAACGCGCGATGTACTGGGCCTGGGTGGGAATGCCGAGGACGCCCAGATCCAGGCCATCAAGACTGGATACGCGTTCGTCGACCGCCGGGATCACCCACGGTGCCATGTGATAAGCGAAGTCGCCGAGCGGATCGCCCAGGGTCGACAACTCCCAGTCCAGC
>JANOXY010000802.1:0-6499 GCA_031418675.1 Pseudomonadota bacterium | reverse complement strand
GCTCGGGTGGATAGATGTTGTCAACGCCGCCAGCCAGCACCGCAATCGTGCCTGTCGCCAGGCTCGCCTCGTGCGCCGCCCCATCGACGCCACGCGCAAGTCCAGAGACAATCGCAAGGCCGGCACGCCCCAGTTCGATTGCGAATTGCTTGGCGATCTTGAGCCCGGCTGCTGAAGCCAATCGTGATCCGATGATGGCGAGTGCCGGCTGTTGCAGCAATTCGATGCGCCCGCGCGCGTAAATCATCGGCGGCGGCACTTCGATGGCGGCGAGCGCTTTGGGGTAGCCAGGCTCCAACGTGAAAAAGGGCTCAGAACCCATGCGCCGCGCAGCTGCGAGTTCGTCTTGCGCGCGCGATTTCGGGCACAGCAGCAAAGGCCTGCCGCCGCCGCGCCGGGACAGTTCCGGCAACACGTCGAGTGCTGCAGCCGCACCGCCAAACGTATTGATCAACTCACGGAACGTGACCGGCCCGACGTTGCTCCAGCGCCGAAGAGGGCACCGGCATTGGCCTGGTGGTCACCAAACGCCTGATCGAGCTGATGGGCGGCAGCATCGGCGTCGAGAGCATCGTCGGCACCGGCAGCGTGTTTTGGGTTGACCTGAAGCTCACCAAGGCACCAAGGCTCGCCCCGCTGCTGCTCGCACATGTCGAAGCGGCGCGGCCGGTACTGCCGGCAGGCACGCCGATGCGCACCTTGCTGTATGTCGAAGACAACCCGGCCAACCTCGAGCTGGTCGAGCAGATCATCGAGCGCCGCCCGGACCTGCGCCTGCTGTCGGCGGCCGATGGCAACCTCGGCATTGAGTTCGCGCGCACCTACCAGCCGGACGTGATTCTGCTCGATATCAACCTGCCCGGTATCAGCGGCATCGAGGTGATGCATATTCTGCAGGCCGATCCGGCGACCAGCCATATCCCGATCATTGCGATCAGCGCCAACGCCATGCCGCGCGACATCGAGCGGGCGATCGACGCCGGCTTCTTCGATTACCTGACCAAGCCGATCAAGGTCAAGCAGTTCGTCGAGGTGCTCGACGAAGCGCTGATCCTGGCGCAAGCGCCGCGAAAGCAGGCGCACCCGGCAAGGCAGACGTGAGCGCCGTCGAACCAGGCGCGGTTGAACCAGGCGCCGTTGAACCGGGCGCCGTTGAACCAGGCGACGTCAGCGACGTCAGCGTGAGCGACACCAGCACCGAGCTGCGCCGCCAGGAGGCGCAGCTGATCAGTGGCGCCTTGCAGGATGCGATCCTCAACAGCGCCAACTTTTCGAGCATCGCTACCGACGAAAAAGGTGTGATCCAGCTGTTCAACGTCGGCGCCGAGCGCATGCTCGGCTACACCGCCGCCGAGGTAATCAACAAGATCACGCCGGCCGATATCTCCGACCCGCAGGAAGTGGTGGCGCGCGCCAAGGCCTTGAGTGTCGAACTGGACACGCCGATCAACCCGGGCTTTGAAGCCCTGGTGTTCAAGGCATCGCGCGGCATCGAAGACATTTACGAGCTGACCTACATCCGCAAGGACGGCAGCCGCTTTCCGGCGGTGGTGTCGGTGACGGCGCTGCGCGATGCGCAGGGCAGCATCATCGGCTACCTGTTGATCGGCACCGATAACACCGCGCGCAAGCAGGCCGAAGAGGCCCTGCTCAAGGCCGGGGCGCTGCAAAGCGCGATCTTCAATAGCGCCAATTTTTCGAGCATCGCCACCGACGCCAAGGGCGTGATCCAGATTTTCAACGTCGGCGCCGAACGGATGCTCGGCTACGCCGCGGCCGATGTGATGAACAAGATCACCCCGGCCGATATCTCCGACCCGCAGGAAGTGGTGGCGCGCGCCAAGGCGCTGAGCATCGAGCTTTCGACGCCGATCACGCCCGGGTTCGAAGCCCTGGTGTTCAAGGCCTCACGCGGCATCGAAGACATTTACGAGTTGACCTACATTCGCAAGGACGGCAGCCGCTTTCCGGCGATCGTGTCGGTGACGGCGCTGCGCGACGCGCAGGGCGGCATCATCGGCTACCTGTTGATCGGCACCGACAACACCGCGCGCAAGCAGGTGGAGGCCGAACAAAAGAAGCTCGACCAGCGCCTGCGCGACCAGCAGTTCTACACCCGCTCGCTGATCGAATCGAACATTGATGCCTTGATGACGACTGACCCGGCCGGCATCATCACCGACGTCAACAAGCAGATGGAAGCCCTTACCGGTTGCACCCGTGACGAACTGATCGGCGCGCCGTTCAAGGATTACTTCACCGATCCGGAGCGTGCCGAAGCCGGCATCAGGCTGGTGTTGAGTGAAAAGAAAGTCACCAACTACGAATTGACTGCGCGAGCGGTGGACGGCAAGCAAACCGTGGTGTCGTACAACGCCACCACCTTTTACGACCGCAGCCGGACCCTGCAAGGGGTGTTCGCCGCGGCGCGCGACGTCACCGAAAGCAAGCGCCTCGACCATGCGCTGCAGGACAAAAACGCCCAGCTTGAAATCGCCATGGCGGCGGCCGAGAAGGCGAATCTGGCCAAATCGGAATTCCTCTCGAGCATGAGCCACGAGCTGCGCACGCCGCTCAATGCGATTCTCGGGTTTGCCCAGTTGATGGAATCCGGCTCGCCGTCGCCGCTGCCCGTGCAGAAGCGTAACCTTGAGCAAATTCTCAAGGCGGGGTGGTATTTGCTTGCACTGATAGACGAAATACTCGATCTCGCGACGATCGAATCCGGAAAGCTTTTGATGGCGATGGAAAGGGTTTCTCTCACCCAGGTCCTACGTGAATGCATTGCCATGGTGGACGCGCGTGCACGGCAGAAAGGTATCTCCCTGGCATTCAGTGAACTAGAGGTGCCACTTTTTATTACCGGCGACTACACGCGGACAAAACAAGTCTTTCTCAATCTGCTTTCCAACGCGATCAAGTACAACAAGGAGGGTGGAACGGTTACCGTGGCGTGCACCGCGCGCCCCGCTGCGCGCATTCGCATTAGCGTGCGGGATACCGGCCTGGGCTTGGCGCCGGCTCAGCTTGCGCATCTTTTTGAACCGTTCAATCGGCTGGGCCAGGAGACTGGCAAAGAAGAGGGAACGGGCATTGGCCTGGTGGTGAGCAAACGATTGATAGAACTCATGAACGGCACATTGGGTGTGGAAAGCACACTTGGCGAGGGCAGTGTGTTTTGGGTCGAACTGGATCTGGCGGCCGAACCGAGACCTGCCGTGCGCACGACCGGCGCCAGCACTGCGCAGGCTGATGCGCAGGCTGATGCGCAGGCTGACATACTGCTCTATGTCGAAGATAACGCAGCGAATGTACTGCTAATCCAGACACTGCTCGCGCGCCGCACCGATCTCCGCCTTGTGACCGCGGTCGACGGCAAACAAGGTATCGAAATGGCGCGCGCGATTCTGCCAAAGGTGATCCTGCTGGACATCAATCTGCCTGGCGTCAGCGGCCTGGAGGTGCGACGAATACTGGCCGAAGATCCAGCGACTGCGCCCATACCTGTGATTGCTCTCAGTGCCAACGCTATGCCCCGCGATATCGAACGCGCGCTGGCGGCAGGCTTCTTCCGGTACCTCACCAAGCCGGTCAAGATTAACGAGGTCATGGATACTTTAGACTTGGCGCTGCAGTTTTCGACGGACGGACAGCACTTGCTCCTGTGAAGGCGCCCGATAAATAGCCCTTCATCGAAGTGCCGGCCTCTTCATGGGGCAGGGATCTGGCCCGTTTGCCCGCGTCGACTAAGCTGCAAGTCGTGCAATTCGCACAATTTCCTGGCCGATCTCTTCGGGCGACAGCACAAAATCGATGCAGCCGCTGTCAATTGCGCTTTCGGGCATGTCCGGCTGGCGCGCCGTACTTAGCTTCTGTGCGATGGTGATACCGCCCACATCCTTAATGCCACACAGCGCATCAGCCCCGTCGCCGTCATAGCCGGAGACAATCACGGCAACCAGTTTGCCGCTCCAGTATTGAGTCAGCGATCGCAGAAAGACCGTGATGACATCCGGCCAGCCGCGAGGCTTTGAGATGGGTTTCAGGCGGAAAACATCGTCCTCGACATGCAGATCCCGGTTTGCCGGAATAATGTAGACCCGATTTTGTTCAATCAACAAACAGTCCGTGATGAGCTCGACCGGCATGGCAGTAAAACGGGGCAGCACTTCGTGGAGATGGGTGGGCATCATCGTGATGTGATTGACGATGACAATCGCCACTCCCATATCCGCCGGAAGATTTTGCAAGAGCCGGATATACGCATCGAGACCGCCGGCAGAGCCGCCGACGCAAACAATCGGGAAGTCTACCTCCCGTGGGTCATCGTTGTTGGAATCTAAGGAGAGCACGATTTTGTCCCCGTGCGCAGCACAGCTACCTCTGCGCACCGCCGCGTTGTTTTGTGAGTCCTGCGTCCGACAGGAAAGCGTGGGATTTCCTCATCCTGTTCTGCGTATCTATGATTGCCCCCCGAGCAATACCATATCGTCAAAGGCGTATCCGGTGCGGTTGGGGAAGCTAACGTACACTACCTAGATCACGCCCTTTGTGCGATGACTCACATAGAAAAAGAGTGAACCGGGCCATTGGCATGGATGTTCCAGCGCCGAAACGGGACCGGCAGCGAGCGGTAGCTGAAAAATCCTCTGGCACATCTGAATTTTTTAAAACAGTGGGAATTTCGCCGGACAATAGACCTTTTCGGATCTACTCGGAAATCATTCTAAATTTTGCACCTGTTCACGCATCTGTTCGATCAACACTTTTAAATTGACAGCGGCGCCGGCGGTGTCGATGTGGGCGGATTTGGAACCCAGCGTATTGGCTTCGCGGTTCAACTCCTGCATGAGAAAATCGAGACGTCGGCCAACGGCCTCGTCCAGATCCAGCACGCGCGCAACTTCTTCGACATGGGCACCGAGGCGGTCGAGCTCTTCGGCGACGTCCAGGCGTTGCAGCAGTAACGCACATTCCTGTTCTACGCGGGATTCATCCAGGCCGTCGGCGAGATCCCGGATACGCTGCTGATAACGCTCGCGGATGGCTTCGATGATCTCCGGGACACGGGTCTCGAGCACGACTATCTGGTCGCGTACACCCGCCAGGCGGGAGAGCATCATGATCTTGAGTTTGTCGCCCTCGCGGCGGCGGCCATCGAGAAATTGGTCGAGCGCGTCGTCGAGTGTGTTCAGTACCAGCTTGGCGGTGGCATCGAGATCAACTTCCTCGGCCTCGGTCACACCGGGCCAGCGCAACACATCCAGAGGATTGATGGCAGCATCACCGCCGAGCAACGCGGCGATGTGCTGGGCGGCCCTGACCACCTCGCCGGCAGCCCGTTCGTTAACACGCAAGGCTTTGAATTGGGTGCGGGCGGTATCAAAGCGTAAAGTGCAATCGAGCTTGCCACGTTTGACCGAGGCCGCGATGCGTTCGCGCACCGCGCCTTCCAGACTTCTGAAGTCTTCCGGCAGACGCACAAAGATTTCCGCAAAGCGATGATTAACAGAGCGCAACTCCCACGCGCCACGGCCATAGTCAGCTTCAAATTCGACACGCGCGAAAGAAGTCATGCTGAGCGGCATCGTGATAGCTCCGGGTAGTTCATTGACAAGGCGGCAATCGACGCATCTTAGCGGCTGGCGGTCAGCGGGCAAAGCCAGGGCGTTGCGCGCGGCCTATAATGGCCAGACTTAGCTTCAATGAGAAACTCGATGGTTACCCGACCCAGCGGCCGCACGGCCGATCAGATGCGCGATGTACGTTTCACCCGTGGTTTCACTCGCCACGCCGAAGGATCGGTCTTGATTGAGTTCGGCGATACTCGTGTGCTGTGCACGGCCAGCATCGAATCCCGTGTGCCACCTTTCCTGAAGGGCACGGGGCGCGGCTGGGTGACAGCGGAATACGGCATGTTGCCGCGTTCGACCAATACCCGCATGCGGCGCGAAGCGAGCGCCGGCCAGCAAGGTGGACGTACCTTGGAAATTCAACGTCTGATCGGCCGTTCACTGCGCGCGGTTGTTGATCTCGCGGCCCTGGGTGAGAACACTATTACCCTCGATTGCGACGTTTTGCAGGCTGACGGTGGTACGCGCACTGCGTCCATCACCGGCGCCTACGTGGCGCTGTCCGACGCCGTCGATACGCTGCTGAAGACCGGCAGAATCAAGGCCAGCCCATTGCATGGCGCGGTGGCTTCGGTGTCGGTGGGGATCTACAACGGCGTGCCCGTGCTGGATCTGGACTATGCCGAGGACTCCAATGCAGAAACCGATATGAATGTGGTGATGAACAACGCGGGTCACTTTGTCGAGGTGCAGGGCACCGCCGAAGGCCATGCTTTCCGGCGCGATGAGATGAACATCATGCTCGACCTGGCGGCGGGTGGCATCACGCGCTTGTTTGAGTTGCAGGAAGCTGCGCGGGCCGGCTGACATGGAACTGGTGTTGGCCAGTGGCAATGCCGGCAAGCTGCGTGAAATCGCAGCGCTGC
>JANOXY010000801.1:0-2165 GCA_031418675.1 Pseudomonadota bacterium | reverse complement strand
TGACGTTTGCCGCGTCAGTGGTTGGTGATCTCCTCGAAAGCCTGCTCAAGCGTTTGCGCGGCGTCAAAGATAGCGGCACGCTGCTACCGGGGCACGGCGGTCTCCTCGATCGTATCGACAGCCTGTTGGCTGCCGCGCCCGTGTTCACTCTAGGACTTTATCTGATGGAGCAAGCATGACCATCGCGGTGACCATACTCGGTTCGACCGGCACCATCGGCGTCAACACACTGGACGTCATCGCCCAGCATCCCGAACGATTTTCGGTTTTTGCGCTTTCAGCGAATTCCAACGTTGAGGGGTTGTTCGGGCAGTGCCAGACATGGAACCCACCAATCGCCGTGATGGTCGAAGAGCGCGCCGCATCGCAGCTTGAACTGCGATGCAAAAAGGCGGGCCTTGATACCCAGGTGCTGGCGGGTCCAGCGGCGCTATCAACCATCGCTGCCCATCAACAGGTCGACTATGTGATGGCCGGTATCGTTGGTGCGGCGGGCCTATTGCCAAATCTTGCTGCGGCGCGGGCTGGCAAGCGAGTCATGCTCGCCAACAAAGAGTCGTTGGTGATGTCGGGCCAATTATTTATGGACGCCGTGCGTGAAAGTAAAGCCGAGTTATTGCCGATTGATAGTGAACACAATGCGGTATTCCAGTGTTTGCCGGGCAGGTTCGCCGAGGGCCTGGCGGGTGTCGGGGTCGAACGCATTCTGCTCACGGCCTCTGGTGGCCCATTTCGAACCTGGCCTATCGAGCAACTGCATGGCGTGACGCCGGCACAGGCCTGCGCCCATCCTAACTGGGTTATGGGCCGCAAGATTTCGGTGGATTCCGCCACCATGATGAACAAAGGACTGGAAGTGATAGAGGCATGCTGGTTGTTTGGCACCACGCCGGCTCACATCGAGGTGGTGATTCATCCCCAAAGCGTGATTCATTCAATGGTGCAATACGTCGATGGCTCAGTCTTAGCACAACTCGGCAACCCCGATATGCGCACGCCGATCGCGTATGCGCTGGCCTGGCCTGAGCGCTGCGAGGCAGGCGTCGCGCGCCTGGATCTTTTTAGCGTCAGGCGTCTTGATTTTGAGGAGCCGGACTATGACCGATTCCCTTGTCTGCGTCTGGCGCGCGACGCCATGAGCGTCGGCGGCACTGCACCTGCGATCCTGAATGCGGCCAACGAAATGGCCGTGGCGGCGTTTCTTGACGAAAAGATTTCTTACACTGCGATACCGCGCCTGGTCAGCGGCGCGCTCGAGCGCGTGAGCGCGCGGCCGGCACTCGAACTGGAGACCATCCTGGCCGACGACGCTAATGCACGCGAATGCGTGCAGCGTTTGCTCGCCGAAGGAGTGAAATGATGGAATTGGTGAAAACGTTACTGTCGTTCGCGCTCGCCCTCGGCATCCTGGTGACGGTCCACGAGTTCGGTCATTACTGGGTGGCGCGACGACTGGGAGTCAAAGTCCTGCGCTTTTGTATCGGTTTTGGCAAACCCTGGTTGCAATGGCGTTCGGGTGAAACGGAGTTCGCGTTGGCCCTGATCCCGCTGGGCGGCTACGTCAAAATGCTCGATGAGCGCGAAGGCGAAGTCGCCGAACATGAAGTGCATAGAGCTTTTAATCGTATGCCCCTGACAACGCGGGTAGCGGTGGTGGCGGCTGGTCCCCTCGCCAACTTTTTGTTCGCCATTTTTGCTTATTGGGTAATGCTGATGATTGGCGTTACTGGCCCGCGGGCCATCATCGGCACGGTTGATCCGGATTCCATCGCTGCACGAGCGGGGCTCGGCCGTGGCCAGGAAATTCTGCAAGTTGACGGCGCAAGGGCGCAAACCTGGGATGGCGTGTTTCGGCATGCGCTCGAGGGTATTCTCGACCAGCGGCCGCTTCGTCTGCAGCTGCGCGATGCTGATGGTGTCGTGAAGAACGTCGTGCTCGATGTGAGTAAAGTATCGGTTGACGAACTCGGCGCCGGCGACTTTTTCAAGACCTTGGGTTTGGCACCCGACGTGCCATTGGTTCCGCCAGTGATCGCCCGGGTCTTGGCCGATGGCGCCGCGGCCCAGGGCGGCTTCAAAGATGGCGATCGTGTGATTTTGGTCGACGGTAAACCCATCGCGAGTTGGGGCGCTTGGGTTGACGTCATCCGCCAGCATCCGCAGCG
>JANOXY010000800.1:0-6020 GCA_031418675.1 Pseudomonadota bacterium | reverse complement strand
CAGTAGCTGGCGCTCAGGGTCTGACAGCGCTAGACGGCAAATTTTCCGTGGCGGCATTGAATACCCTGCAACAAGCCTGGGGTGGCGGCACCGTGAGCGTGGTGCAATCGCCCGACGCCGGTCTGTCCTTGCTCATGCAGTTCGCGCCGCTGCGCCTCGCGCTGCGTGGCACAACCCTGGCACCCACGAGTGGTGCAACTTTCAGTCTCGACGGCGAGCTTGATGCACGCGCGCTTGCTGGTGTGTTGCCGGGTTTTGTCATCGATAGCGGCGCAATCAGATTTGCCGGCAGCGGCACGTTAGCGAATAAATCAACCAATGTTCGTGCATTGTTCAATAGCGCTCGCATGCGCGCCGAAGTTCATGCTGAGCTTGGGGATGTGA
Source organism: Pseudomonadota bacterium (assembly GCA_031418675.1). Classification (GTDB taxonomy): domain Bacteria; phylum Pseudomonadota; class Gammaproteobacteria; genus JADJYF01. The sequence continues at coordinate 5,636 of JANOXY010000800.1, read as the reverse complement.
CAGCAACTGACCATACCCACATCACCCACGTTGCGGCCGATCTGAACTGCGCGCTGGCCGTTGGCACGCTGGCATGTTTCAGCCCGCAGGGTTTGCACTTGGATGGAATTGCCCTGCCTGTCACTCTGGTGCCTGCGGACCACCCGCTGGCGCGCATTTCCACCGTGCAGGTTTCAGCCCCAGCCGGTGCGCCGCTGCTCGCACTGACGGCGGCCGATGGCGGCGATAAATTAACGCTGACAAGCAGGGTGTTTTTGCAATCCCAGACCCTAGCTGTGCACGGGCCACTCGCACTTTCGATCATGCTGGCAGCGAACCCACCTGGCACCGCGTCGCAGCCGCGACAGGGCCAGTATTCCGTGCACAGCAAACTCGTCATCGAACGTCCACCCGGACAGCAATCGTTGGCGCCCGAGCTGGCGCTTGACGGGCACTTCAGCGTAGCGGCACAGCATGGGACTCTACTCGCCGCCACGATCGATCAGGGCCGGCTGGATCTGCCCGATCAAGCTTGGCTCATGCATGGGGTGCGCGCTCGTTACAGCGCAGGCGCTACGCAACAACTCAAAGTCACCATTGACGACCTACGCAATGCCCGCGCGCCGGCGCTGGTAGCGCCGCTGCGGGCCGATCTCGAGGCCCGAATCGTTGCATCCGAGGTGCGTTTTACCGCGCATTTGCACGACGGCAGCGGGCTGATCAATGCCACCCTGAAGGGCCGGCACGAGCGCCGATCGGGTGTGGGTGAAGCGCATCTTGACGTAGTGCCCGTGGTGTTTTCCCAAGCCTCAACCTTAAGCGAATTGTCACCGGCCTTGGCCGCACGTGGCTTCAAAGCGCGCGGGACACTCACGAGCGCCGCACGTTTTCATTGGGGCGAAGGGTCGCCACGTGCTGCCTTGTCCTTGGCAGTGCAGAGCTTTGCGCTGGGTGGGCCCGGTTTTAAAGCATCGGCTGTCAACGGGGCGCTTGAACTTGATAGTCTGGCGCCGCTGCACAGTGTTGCCGGGCAGCAGATCAACGGGGTGCTGGAATTGCCCTCGGTAAAGCGCGTACCGTTTACCCTGCGTTTTGCCCTCGATGCAGACCAACTGCTGATTGAGCAGGCGCGCGCGGAACTGTTTGGCGGCGCATTTGAAACCACCGCTGCCCAAATCGACCTGAAGACCACGGCGCTGCGCATGGACCTGCGCGTGCTCGATATTGATCTTGAAGCGGCCTTTACGGTGTTGGACCTCGAACAACTAAAAGGCAGTGGACGCATTGGTGGTCTGTTACCGCTGCGCTTATCAGATGGTCACCTCGCCGTTACGGCGGGGCATCTCGCAGCCGCCGGACCGGGCACAGTGCGGATCGGTGCGAGCAGCGTGACAGAGCAGCTCAAGAGCCATGGCCCGGACGTGGATCTCGCACTTCGTGTGTTGTCGGACTTCCACTACCAGCGTCTTCGTATTGATGTCGACAAAGCGTTGTTAGGTGAGGGCACAGCGATGTTCCACTTGGAAGGCAACAACCCGACGGTGATGCAGAACCAGCCATTTGTTTTCAACATCAGTCTCGAAACGGATTTTGATTATCTGGCCAAGCTGTTATTGGAACTCTCAGCTACCACCAACCACGCGCTGGGCTGGGGTGCGGGTGAACTCATCAAGCAGTAGTTACCTACCGCACGGTACTCGGCCAACAAGTGGAGTATGGTCTTAATCCTATGGGCAAGCACATCGAGGCCAGCGTGGAAACAAATAATGGATTCAGATACGGTTTAAACCGAATGACCATACTCGCCCTCAGCGTTGTGCTGAGCGCGTGTACACCGACGGTGAAGGTGGAAGCGCCAAAAGAGCCAATTACCATCAATCTCAACATCAAGCTCGATGCCGATGTGCGCGTCAAGCTCGAACAACAGGCGAAAGACGATGTTGCGACCAAGCCGATCTTCTAGGGTGTGTGCGATAAACAGGAAATTGCCTATGTTTAACTCCATCAAGTTTTTGCTGGCGGTCGGTCTTGGCGCCGTGCTGCTGGTGGGCAGCGCTATATCTGCCGAGGATCGACCGTTGGACGCACCGCGCGCGCAGGGCCTGATCGGTGAACGCTACGACGGTTATGCCCTGGTGCATGATGCCAAAGCGAACGCTGAGATCCGCGCTCTGGTCGAAACGACCAACGAAGAACGTCGCAAGGTTTATGCCGCGCAGGCGGCGGCCACAGGCGCCGCCCAGACGGAGGTGGCCAAGGTCTACGCCGCGGAAATTTTGCAGAAGGCACCGGCCGGCACCTGGGTGCAGGGCGCGGATGGCAGCTGGACCCAGAAATAGCCCGCTCGGATTTACACTAGGGCCGCCTGCCGCACCTGGATACTAACGGCGCAACGCAGTCCGCTTGCGCCTGACCGATTGCCAGGCGGCTGCGTCCCGCCCTCACCACACCGGCTCACCCCGTCCACGACCGTGCGATGTTGTGAGCTAGCGCATCGCCTCGTGCCAGTGTTGCGCCCAAAATAGCCGCTCCCTTTTGATATCGCCGGTCTGGGCCGCCGCGCCCATACTGGGCTCGACAAATACATACGGGAGCGAAGCTATGGGTGTTTTGCTTTTGAACGGTAGTGAGGGCGCGCAGGTGCGCGAGCTTCGTCGTGCGCTGGCGCAAGAGCTCGGCACCGATGGTGCGGATTTTCCAAGTTTGGCTAAGGGCGACCTGCTGGATAACGATGTCGAAGCCGCTGTCCGTCGCTGGCAAGCAGGTATCGGTCTGGTGGCGGATGGTGTGGTGGGTGCCCGCTGCCAGGCGCTGCTGGGGCTCATCGCCGAACCCAAGCTCGCCCTGTCCCTCGGCACGAATGAAGTGCACGCCCTGTTCCCGGCCACCAAGCCGGCCAATATTTCACGCTATCTGCCCTATGTTCTCGCTGCGCTGGGCGCGGCGGGTCTAAAGGATGGGCCCATGGTGCTCGCAGCCTTGGCTACCATTCGTGCCGAGTGCGAAGGCTTTCTGCCCATCACGGAATTCCCCTCGTCGCTCAATACCGATCCAGGCCACGCGCCGTTCAACCGCTACGAGGGTAAGGCCCGCTTGGGCAATACCCAGGCCGGCGACGGTGCAAAATTCTGCGGGCGCGGATTTGTGCAACTCACCGGGCGCAACAACTATCAGCGCTTTGGTGATGAGTTCGGTATTGATCTCATCGGCTCGCCGGCTTTGGCTAATGCACCCGAAGTTGCGAGTGCACTGCTCGCACATTTTCTGCGCGCTTGCGCGTAAGGATTATCGCGCTGCGCGCAAACTCGTGAATGGCGACAGCCATGGCCTGGAAAGATTTACGGATGTCTTCAAGCTCGCGGAGCTGCGTCCGGTCGCAGCGGCCGGTGTTGCGATGACTGCCGCCCGGCGCAGCAGCCAGCGGGCAGTGGCAAAAGGCATCGAAAAAATCGCAACCAAGGCGCGGCCGCTGACCGCACGCAAGGACGCGATTGATTTGCGCGACCGACCCTATCTGCCGCCACCCTTAAGTCTGCTGCCCGAATTTCCGCCTGCCGAACATTTGCACAAGTTTCTACCGTTCTACACCAAGGCGGGCTTGATCCTGCATCAAGGTCAAGAGGGTGCATGCACCGGCTTCGGCCTGGCCTGTGTGGTGAACTATCTGCGTTGGCGTCGCCTTGGTTCGCCGCCCAAGATGGCTTCGGTGAGTCCACGTATGCTCTACAACTTCGCGCGTCGCTACGACGAATATGCGGGCGAAGACTATGATGGCTCAAGCTGTCGTGGAGCCTTGAAGGGCTGGTTTCGACACGGCGTATGTCTTGCCGATGACTGGCCCTATCGCGCCGATGCTTCTCCGCCACCCAAATACGGTTATGCCCAGCGCGCCACCGCAACGACCCTCGGGGTTTACTACCGAGTCGATCTGAAATCGATATCCGATCTGCAGGCCGCCATCCAGGAAGTGGGCGCAGTGTTCGTATCGTCCACTACTCACGATGGTTGGGATGCGGTCATCCAGAGCAGCAAACCACCCGCAGGCCACGCGCAACTGCCGGTCATTCCATTCGATGGCCGACCATCGGAAACCGGCGGCCACGCCTATGCACTGGTGGGTTACAACGCCAACGGTTTTATCCTGCAGAACTCCTGGGGTCGTGAGTGGGGCGCGGGCGGTTTTGCCGTCATCACCTATGCCGACTGGCTCGCCAACGGCATGGATGCATGGGCCGCTGCGCTCGGTGTACCCGGTGTCGTGGCGGGCAAGGCCGGCGGTATCGGCACACCGCTGGCGGGCCGCGCTGGTGCGGATCGTAGTCGCTGGTGGGACGAAGCGACCGCCTACGAACACAGCATCGTGACCGGCAACGATGGCCGTGTGCGTCGTTATCTGACCGAAGATGAATCCTCGCGCATGTTGCTGCATCAGGCTGCGGGTTTGCCCGACCGCTGGTTTCGCGCCACGGGCGGCACAGGCAAGAAGCGCCTGGTCATCTACGCCCACGGCGGTTTGAACAGCGAAAAGGACGCCATCGAACGAACGCGCGCCATGGGCCGCTTTTTTACCGGTAACGGCTGTTATCCGCTGTTTCTGGTGTGGAAGACTGGACTGCTGGAATCCATCGGCAATGTCTTCGGCGAAATGGTACGTAAAGAGCCATCGCGCGCGGCCGGTGTTGGTGAATGGTTTACTGAACAAAGTGATGCCTTGATCGAAAAAACCATCGGCCGTGGTCTGGCACGTCCGATCTGGAGCGAAATGAAAGAAAACGCCGAGCTCGCGTGCAGCGCTGGGCGTGGTGGTGTTCTGCTCGCGGCCGCGCTGCAAAAACTCGCAGGCACCTGGGACAAAAACTTTGAGCTGCACCTGGTTGGCCATTCGGCAGGCGCCATCATGCTGGGGCATCTGCTCACACCACTGGCAGCCTGCGGACTGAGTGATCGCATCGCTTCCATTCAGCTCTATGCACCAGCTTGTTCAGTGCAGTTTGCTAATCGTCATTACGCGTCCCGTGCCGATATCATGAAACGACTGTTCATCGACGTGCTTTCTGACCGCAACGAACGCGACGATAACGTGGTGGGCATTTACCGCAAGTCATTGCTGTATCTGGTGTCCAATGCCCTGGAAGGCGATCTGCGTACACCCATCCTGGGCTTGGCCAATGTTGCCGATCCCAAGTATCGCGGCTGGGACGGATCGTCCACCACCGGCGAGGTGCTGCGGATCTGGCGCGAAGCGGCCAAACAGGCCGGCCTGCGCGAGCGCACGACGGTCGTCGAACGGGACAAGATCCTGCAGCGAAGCAAGCCAGCCACAACTGCCAACGCGAGCCACGGTGGTTTTGACAACGATGTGGAAACCGTCACCGCGACACTCAAGCGCATCACCGCTGGTGCGCTGAAGACGGCGGTGGACGATTTGCGTGGATTTTAAAACCTTAGGGCAGCTACCCGTCAGAACACGACGGCTATGCGCGTACCCTCGCTGGCCGTCGACTGCAGGTCCAGCGTCCAGCCGTATTGATTGCAGAAGCGCTGTACCAACGCGAGCCCGATGCCGTTACCCGTTGTGTCGGGCTCGCCACCACGGGCAAAGCGCTCAAAGAGTCTCGCTTGCATCGCCGGGTCTATACCAGGCCCATAGTCCTGCA
>JANOXY010000799.1:0-13272 GCA_031418675.1 Pseudomonadota bacterium | reverse complement strand
TAACGCTTCGTTAGCCACGCCGACCGCCTCGTGGTCTTCAGATCAGGTGCCGAGCCGGCGTATGGACTGCTCGGTCATGTAACGTTCGACCAGGTTGTAATCCGGATCCAGCGCTTCACCTTCAAAACCGCGACAGCTCTTGCCGTGGTGGAAGCGCGTGACATCGTTACGCTGCACGTCGTGACTCATGGCCCACCACCAACTCCATTCCGGGCGGCCGTCCTTGGCGGTCATCAGCTCGGTAGCGGTTTTAGCCTGCCCACCGCCGCCTTCGAAGCCTTTCCACATCTCGCCGCGGCGATCGTAGGTGATGGCCATGCCCGGCCCCATCATGCGTGCGTCCATATACACCCGGCGCTTGCTGGCCGGCGCACGGGGATAACCGGTTGGCTCACCTTCAAACACGATCACTTCCGGGATGAGTGACTTGCCGACGTCAAAATAAGTCTTGCCCTGTGCACCACCGAGCAGCGGCGGGCGCCAGTTCTCCAAGTCAGGCCGCCATTGCTGGTGAATGGAGCCCAACATAGGGCCACGGTGCACAATTTTGAAATTACCCCAGGTCAGCATCGGATCGCCCGACGCCCAGGCGTCCGACAGATAAAGATTCATGCCCGGCATATAGGGTTCAAAGCGCTGGTCGGCGGGAAAACGACGCACACGCTTGATGGTTGGCAGATAGCCCCACAGGTCCGGGATCTTGTGTTGGTCATAGGACCAGTGACTGAGAAAGGCCGTACCCTTCATCTCCGGTGTGTAGGTAAACCAGATTACCTGCATGCGTGTGAGATCTTCGTGGCCCGTCAGATAGGGGCCACCGGCATCGGGATGGACCAGTCCGGCACACTGCTGCTCGCCCCACACCCAGTCGTATTCAAAGCGGTCGTGGCCATCGCGGTCGACGGTCACTGCCGGGATCGGATAGAGCGCTTTGTCGTGACGCCCCCAGCTCAAGGTGATATTGGCAATCGCCTCAAAACCGTTCTGCACTTCGGGGAAGGGCAGGCCGCCTATCCACGGTTTGCCATCCTGGGTGTAGACGTTGCCATCATCCCCAAACTTGGCTTGGCCCTGATTGCGCATACTGGCGTCAAGAAAGTAGGGCGGAAAGAGTGTGGTCGCGTCGTGCTCCGATGCCTGGATGGTGAAGGTGCGTTTGTCCTGTTTGACCTCCTGGAAGAGGATGGGATCAACGAGGTCCTGGACCAGATCGATGTTGTCCGCATTCATGACGTCGCCGGGTTTCACCTGGCCCTTGGTGTAGGCCTCGATGCTGAGCAGTTCTTCGGGGTAGGCCTTGCTGGTATCACCGGCTGCACACAGTTCAGCCCATAGGGAACTGAGCACGCCGGCGCCGCCGATGCCGCGCGCGGTTTTATCCATGAAATAGCGTCTGCTGTAGTCGAAATCGTATTTGCGAATATGCATGTATGCGGCTCCCCTGTTGCAAAGAATCCCACTGGGTTGGTACCCCGAGTGCCTATGGCCGGCGCTGTTCTATGCTGCGCGCTGGCGACGGCTTAGCTTGTGACTGACAAACTGCGTCGGCCAAGACATTCTGTCAAATGATGTTATCGACTAGTTGTATGAGATTTGGGAATGACTTGCCTGGCTGGCTCTCAAGTTGGTTCAAAGCGGGCGCGCTCCGGCGCCGAACTTCCGTCCGCAGCCCATAACCTTAAGGGCCGGTCGCGCTTGGGCTGAGGCATCACCGCCTGCGATGCTGCGCTGCGACTGCGTTGTTTCCAGCGCCGCACCTCGATTTTCGGCGCTAGCCACCCATGCCGCGCAGCAGGCGCGGCGCGTTGGTCTGTTGCCGAAGTCCGAATCGGTCCTCAATGACTGGCCGGAAACATCTGCGCAGCGAGCGCGCTCCACGCGCCGCTGAGATCCGATTGGGTCGAGATCGGCACGTCCTTCAGCAAGAGGTTTTCAACCAGTGCCTGATCGGCGGCCGTCATGCGCGAGCGGATCAACTGCCAGCAGATACGCACGCCGGGCAGCGAGAAGATCGCCTGGGTCATGGTGATGACGCTATCAAAGGCGCTGGGGTCCAGGAGCCCGGCGCGCAGTTGCCATTCCATGTCGGCCACATGCAGCACCATTACCCGCAGCACAACACGGATCTGCCAGATCTCGGCGATGCTCCACTGCGCCTGCGCATCGCGTGCTTTCAGTATCAACGCGAGAACCTTGTCGTCGACCAGGCGCTGATTGAGCTCAATAGTGCGTTGAATGGTGGTTTGATGCATCACCGCGCGTTGCGTTTTGTCGGCGTGCCGCATTTGAATGCCAACAAACACCAAGGATCCGACGATGGCGACAGCGGCGGCTATCTGACTGAGGAAATAAACCGATTCAAGGTTCATGTTCAGGGTGCCCTCGCGCGATTGAAGGTAATTCGAGCGGACTATTGTCGCGGATTATTCGGCGGGCAGCGCGTCGTAATAGCGTTGGACATCGGTCATCAGCGTGGCTGGCTGACCCAGTTTCAGGATTTTGCGTAGTTCCACGCGCGCTTCGACGTCGCGGCCGAGTTCGCTCAAGGCCTGCGCGAGGTGATAGCGGATCAGGGGATTGCTATCGCGCGTCAGCGCATTGCGCAGCAGTTCCAGACCGTCGTTGACCTGACCTTGTGTGACCAGAATCCAACCCAGGGTGTCGAGACTGAGCGGCGAGTCGGGCGCCGCCGCGACCGCGCGTTGCGCCACGGCGCGCGCGCGCGGATCGCCGCCAAGCTGATAGAGGCGCGCGAGGCCGGCCAGCAGAACGGCGTCATCTGGCGCGTTGCTGAGCAGTTGCTCGTGCAGGGCGCGGGCTTCAGGTAGCCGCTGCATGCGCAGATAAAGCAGTGCTAATGCGTGCAGGGCGTCCTGATCATCGACATGGTTGCTGGTCCAGCGCTCGAGCATTTTCACCGCGCCGTCGGCGTCGCCGTCGGCCAGCATCGCATCGGCCAGCCCCAGCGCCGCCATGGTGCTTGGCGCAGCTGACTGCGCCGCACGGTAGGCTTTGATCGCCGCAGTGGTGTTACCTCGTTGCAGTTCGAGTTCAGCGGTCAACACGTCGGCGCGTGCGTTGCTGATGTCATCTTTGCGCAGCGCCTCGATGCGTTCGCTGGCTGCGTTAAAGTTCCCGAGCTTGATTTCCAGACGGATGAGCGCGTCGCCGGCCTGCTCGGAGGCTGAGGAGTTTTGTGCTTTCAGCAAAGTGCGACGCGCTTCGACATAGTCTTCGAGTTCGGCCTGCCGCGTGGCGATACGCATCAATTGCGGACCGTCAAAACTGGCGTAACGGGCCGCATCGCGGAATAGCCGCAGGGCGTGGTCGACCTGCTGATTGGCGGCCTTGGCCTGCGCCAATGTTTCCACTGCGAGGGCATTCTCGGGATGGCGCTCGACCATGCGCTCGGCGCTGGCCAACGCTTGCGCATCCTGACCAAGCGCGAGTCGCAGGGCCACGAGCTGCGCTTCGGCGTCGACAGCTTCCGCTTGCGCAACCACGGCCCGCTCTAACCAATTCACCGCGCCTTCGCGATCGCCGTCGGCCAGCGCAATATCGGCCAGTGCCATCAGGGCTGAGGGAGTGCGGGGGTTGCGTGCCAGCAGCGCTTCGAGCCGCGCGCGCGCAGCAGGCACCTCGCCCGCCGCAATTTCGAGGCGCGCGAGGTTGTAAGCCGGCGGCGCGTAATCGGGTTTGATCGCCATAGCCTGCGCAAAAGCGCGCCGTGCGCCGCTTTCGTCCTCATTCGCTGCGCGCATGACGCCGAGCAGATTGAGAACTCGATGGTCTTGGCCGTCGCGTTTCGCCAGAGACTCAGCGGTGGCTAGCGCTCGGGCCGGTTCGCCGGCTTTGAACTGCAGCACCGTCAACAGCATCTGCGCACCGCGCGCGCCCTGATCGGCGGCAAGCGCGTCGCTCAGGCCGGTTTGAGCGCCGTCGAGCTTGCCCAGTCCCAGGCGCGCCAGCGCAGGTGGGTGACCAAGGCACCAGCGTCCGGTGCCAGCGTCAGGGCGTGGGAGAAGATCGCTTCGGCTTCGCCGTAGCGCCCCAGCTGCAGATAGGCTTGCCCTAAGGAGCGCAGGATATCGAGCTTGTCAGGACTGTGACGAGAGAGTGGCGCCAAGACTTCGGCGGCGGCCTTGGCATCGCCCAGCGCCAGCAGAACCTCGCCGTGCAAGGCTCGCATGGGGGTATCGGTCGCGCGCAGTTCGACGTAACGACCAAGGTACTTGTCGGCCCGCACCAGATCGTGGCGGGCATAGTGCACGAGCGCTGCGATTCTCAGCAGCAGCGGCTCAGCGGCGAGGGTTTCATCCGCGTATTGACTGAGCTTGCCACTGACGTCGTCGAGCGCTTGTTTTGCGCCCGCATCGCCGGCCCGCTCGTAGATCTGCCAGCGCAGGAAGGCCGCGCTCAGATCGCGCGGATGGTGCTGGGTGACAAATTGAACATCGGCAAGTGCTGCCTCGCGCTCGCCCAGCTTGAGATTCACACCAGCCCGTGCGAGACGCACGCGCAGAGCGTTTGGATCTATCGCCAACGCTTGGCCGTAGGCGCTGAGCGCGCCGGCATCGTCGTTATGATCGCGGAGAATTTCGCCCTTGCGAAACCACGCTTCGGCGCTGCGCGGCGCCAGGCGCAGGGCTTCTTCAACTAAGCGCAGTGCCCCATCGAAGCGGTTCTGCCCAGCGGCCACCAGGGCGCGACCTAGCAACGGCTCGCTGCGCGCAGGTGCTGATGCTGCGGCCAGTTGGAACTCGCTTTCCGCTGCATCGTACTGACCGAGTTCGTAATGGGCGCGTCCTCGCAAGACCCCGATCTCGAACGCGCCGGCACCTGGGGTCGCCGGATGTTTGATGATTTCCAACAACAGCGCATATTTGCGTTGCGCGAGCAGCGCGTTGCCAAGCGGTGGAAAGATTTGCTCGTTGGATCCGCCCAGTGAGAGTGCAAGTCGGAGATCTTTTTCGGCGCCAGCGGGATCCCCCGTTTTGAGTCGCACTGAGCCGAGCGCGACGCGTGCCGGCAGGTGCTGCGGCTGCTGACTCACGATTGTTTGGAATTGCACGATCGCGCCACGATCGTCGCCGCGGTTCATCCGCGCCAACCCGTCTTCGTAGGCCGTAACTTCGCTGTCCACCGACTTTTCGCCTGCTGCAGTGGCTGCGACCAGGCCGAGCAGAAGGGGAATAGTGAGCTGCCACGGTGTGCGGGCACGCGCGGTGCGGAGGTATCCTGAGTTGCGGCCGCTCATGGCGAGGTTACGACGTAAGCCTGCGGATCCCTGCGTGGAATGTCGGCCGCGAGAGCCGACCGGCCGAGGTCAGCGCGGCGCTGATCCTCGACTGCGAACTAGGCTTGGGCGTGAGCTGTTCCTCCCCAACGCAATTTCAGCTTACGTCCACGGATGCGCCAAATGAGCAGGCCTGCACCCAGCAGCAGACAGGTCCTGGGTTCAGGAATGCTGGTGGCCGCGCGTGTTGAGTTGGCGTCGAGCAGGCTCGTGATCTCTTTAAAGCCACCGCTTGTTTCGCCGCTGCTTACCGTGGTGCCGTCGTCGAAGTCATAGAGTGACACATAGGCGTTGTTGCCCAGGCCACCGGTAGCATCGTTCAAGAGCGCTGAATCTGCCGGCGGATCTGCGCCGACCGTCGAGACATACTCAGCCAGCGTTTCCACCGCTGCAGGTTGCACGACTTCGGACTGATCGAGACTGACATCCAGCAGACCGGCGCCAGAGTCGCTTAACAGCAGATTAGGCAGAACGCCGCGGGGAGCGACGTCATTCGCCTGGTTAAAACCGGCCCGGCGCGTGGTGGCTCTAATGCGTGTTGCGTTCTTGTAGACCACGCGCTGTTTGGCTGTGCGAACGGTATGGGCGGGGCGCGCAAATGGGTCGATCGAACCGGCCTTGCGGGTTCGCCGCGAACCGGTCACCGAAGACGAAAATGCCCGCGAGCAGGCACCTTTGTCTGCCCGCAAGCAGGGCAAGCGCTCAAGGCGTGAGCTGCCCGCCAGCGTTCCCCACTGGGAACCCCAGATGTTGCTAGCTGGTAAATCGCTGATCCTGGCGTCCGCCGCTGTAAGCAGCTGGCTACCCGCGATCAGCATCGCGAAGAAAAGCTTGTTCGTGGCCATCGCGTCCATCCTATTGACCGAAAATATCCGATGTTGAGATCGTTAGCCGTCGCGCTGGAACTGATAGTGCCACTCGGTCGACACCGACAGCGCAAATTCCCTCGCCCGACTTTAGGTTCGCACGAGTAGCGCGACTTCACACTCCTGAGTTTAGGTGATGGCAAGGCCGGAACGATGGCTGCAAAACTGGCCTCATCGACGATTTGTGACGAGGCAAACGATTTCGTCATTAGCATCCGCAAGCTGACAATGCGCTATTTAACGCTTATTTACACTTCGAGCGATGCTGCGCGGTTCGCTAGCCACTTTTGGCACCCGAATACGGCGGGCCTGCCAAAAGCGATCTCGCCAGTAGCCGTCAGACAGTCCCGAGATCATCACACCGCGCCGTGTCGAGGCATGCATGAAGCGACCTTGGTCCATATATATACCGACATGGCGCATGGTCGCGCTGATTTTGAAGAACACCAGATCGCCGCTGCGCAAATCATCGGTGCTTACGCTGCTGCCCAGCGCGGCCTGTTCGTCGACGGTACGCGGCAGGCGCTGGTCGAGCAGCGCCTTAAAGGTAACGAGTACGAAGCCCGAGCAATCGATGCCGTGCGTCGTCATCCCGCCCAGGCGATACGGTGTGCCTCTCCATAGGCGGTAATGCTGATAGAGATGGCCACGCAAGCGTGCGGTGTCGTCGGGTGGCGGTGCTGCAGGCACGGGTGTGACGATGGGCGCGCGTTGCGGAACTGGTTCCGGGGCGTCACGGAACTCGAACAAGCCACACCCGACGAGGTTTACCAGGAGCGTCAGCAGCACCAGAAGGCGCAGCCAAGGATACGGTGATGGGGGCGAGGAGTGCACTGAGGTCAATATCGCCGAGAGCGTGTCGTCAGTGGGTCCAGGATCGATAAGGTCAGCCAGCGGTCGTTGTCCTCGACGTCGCCATGCGCGGTGTTCAATGAGGCTCGCGCAAGGTCGCTGGCGTCGTGAGCCCAATCGCCAGCATGACCAGCGTCTGCCAAGCGACAAACAGCACGCAGATCTCCAACGCCTCATTCGAGGCCGGGTAGGCATCCCACCACCACCGCACAGCTTGAGCGACCAAGGCGCCAGTCCCGACTATCGCGCACATTGAGAGCACTGTCCCGCGTCGCCAGCCCCAGACCCAAATCAGCCCCAGGGATAGCACCAGACTTCCAACAGCGCCCGCAGCCAACATTGGCCACGGCTGCCCATGCATGTAGCCGATGTCGACAGCCGCGCGCCAGGCAACGATGCCGGTGAGCAACAGCATGGCGAAGGTCACGCCATGGGGCCGCGGTGGTGCTAGCCCGGCGTGGCGTCCGGCCGCGTAGAGCGCAGCACCCAAGATAAGACCCGGTAAGAACTTGATCACGACTGAGTGTTGCGGGGCAAGCAAACCACCGAGCCAGCACAACAGCCCAGAGACCGCGCCAGCGGCTGCAAATTTGAGTGGCAGATAGCGCGGCGGGGTCACGACCGTGGCCGCTGCCAGCGACGCAAAATGTGTTTCAGCACGTAGCGCCCTCCCGGCGTCGTCAATAAAGACCGCATCCCGGGCTCAAGGATAGAGGGCGGCGCCTGGAAAATAAATCAGGGCGCCAACGCACAGCGGCGCAAGCGGCTCAGGCCAGCGCGCAGCACCGGCAACAGGCGTGTTAGCCGCGCGTGTTAGGTCTTGACCGCAAGCAATCGCGGATCTGCCGCACGTCGCGGTAACGATACAACCCGGACGCACTGGGTGCGCCCGGGTTGCAATGCAGGCGCTTAGTGGTCGACCGCCGGCAGGGTCGCGGTATAGGCCTGGCTCGCGGCATTGGTGGCAACGGGCGTGGCGTTGTCACTCTTGATACAGGTCGGGTGACCAAAACCACCGGCACTGCCAGCTGCGTCAATATCGAACACAATGCCATCGGCGTGGCTAGCCGCCGGACCAACACCACCGACACCGGCCAAGTTGTCGAGCTTGAGGTTGTTTCGCACACGCCAGGCGATGTTGTGATCGGCGCAGGAGGTGTCGCCGCTCAGACCAACGCCGCCAATCACCTTGTGGGCAGCGTTATACAAAGCCAGGCCACCGCCGAAGACATTCACACCACCGGAGCGTTCGCCAACCATCGGGTCGTTCTTTTTGCCGTAGTTGGATGCGGGACCGTGGTAAACCACGTCGGTTGCGACCGGGTTGCTTTCCTGCAGACCGAACAGGCTGCCACCGGGCTGGACGGCGGAATACAGATTGGCGGTTGACAGCGCCAACGTGTCGAGACTGAAGGCATTGGCAGTATTGGCTTTTTGCGCCGAAATCGCGCGGCTGCCTGGCCACTGCGAGTTGCGATTGGAGCCGGAGAAGGCCACCGCACAAACCACGCCATCGCGATTGACCAGGGTCGCCCACATGTTGAGGTCCAGGCCCGAGGTTTCCGCCGCGACCGCAGCGCTCAGTGCGGATTTGAGGGCAGCGTGGACGCCGCCCGGCGTGGTTTCCAGGGCCGCGGCCAGCTGCTTGCAGCTCGCTACATCGTGGCCGTGCCCGTCTTCGTTCTTGTCTTTACCCTTACCCTTGGCCAGCACGCCACCGGCGTTTGCTGCCAGGGCGAGGGTGACTGCCAGGGCCAAGCCAAATTTGGTTTTGTTAATCATTCATCGCTCTCCAAGCTTGTTTTCGGTGAGTACGCCGGCTGTGTCGCGTCACGCGTTGGCGTGCGGTAGCGACTGTCGACTCTATAGGCCAGAAGAGACAGCGGCCAGCGCGGGAAATGTGAACGTCGTCCGCCATTGCGTGTCGACTTTGTGAACTCTGTCGTGCCACGCGCGGTCGGGCGCGCTGGGCCTCAATCCTCGCGCGGCATGACGCCGGTCAGCGACGCGCGCGCCGAGATCTCGATCCAGTTGCCGTCGGGATCGGCGATGAAGCCGTAGCGTGCAACCTGGGGAAAACTCACACAGGGTTGCACCAGTTTGCCGCCGCGTTTGACGATAGCCTCGCATTCCGCATCGGCATCGAAGATCTGCACGGTGAGATAGCGGAAGTTTGGTCCGATGAAGGTCTCCATCTCGCTGCCACCCGGGCCCTCGACAAAAAACAGCAGACTGTCACCGCAGCGCGCTACCTGGGACGCAACGGCCTCGAATTCGAGCGCATGGGTGTAAAAGTGCATCATCCGTTCCGGATCGGGCGTACTGACCGTGATGCCTATGCCGACTACACCGTCGGTACCAGGCGCCACCAGCCGCACCTGCTCGCCGCCGGGATTTTGGCCTTCCCAGGCCGGTAAGCCCGCGCGTGCGATGGTGAGGCCAACAAAACCCGTTGGTTTGGTCGGTGGGAACGGTGTCGGGTAGTGATTGACCTTGATTACCGAGTCGTGGGCGTCGTAGCGGTGCTGCACCATGCCATTGCCAAAATCGAGTTCATGATCCAGGCGCAAGCCGCAGCGCTCACCCCAAAATATGCGATGGGCAGCGATGTCGTTGGTGAACATGCCGATATCGATGTGTTGTTTGGCCAGGCGCATGGTGTTTCCTCAGTGACCGCTTTCAGGATGGCAGGGCATCGACGGCATCGTTGTCGATGGCCTGATAAGCGCCATCAGTGACCATTTTCATAAACAGACGATCGCCGCGCTCGGTTTTTTTCACGATCACCGTCGCCGCAATCGCGACCACCAGCACCGCGAAACTGTAATGCCGGTAGTCGGCCATCAAGTGCTCGAAGTCGTAATCCTTAACGCCGCGGCTATGCAGTTGCGCGAGATATTCTTTCAGCAAATCACGTTCCACGGCTTTGCGCGTGTTGCGATCAAAAGCGCTGCCGAGAAAGTAAGCGACGTCCATGCCGCTGCCGAGGTAGGCGCTGGTTTGCCAGTCGACCACACAGATGCGACCGGTACCAAACAGCATGTTGTCGACGCGGAAATCATTATGGGAGAAACACTTCGGCGCCGCACGCGGCGCATTCCATGCCGCGTGGCAACGCACGAACTTTTCACATACCTGCATCACCTGCGGGTCCATCTGTGGGGTGTAGTTGGCCACGAAATAATCCCAGGAAGACTCGAGCAGCTCGGTGGTGTAGAAGCCCTGAGCGCCGGGCGGTACATACAGCCAGGGTTGGCGTTCGAGCTCGCTGTCATTCCAGAATGCAGCATGCAGCAAGGCGGCTTCGTGCAGGGCCTTGCCGGCATCGTCCACCGAGCAGCCCTGCATATGGTCACCGCTGCGGGCCGGTGCCATGTCTTCCAGCAGCAGCACAAAATCGCCACTGTTGGCGTCGAGTTCGGCGACATAAACCTTAGGTGTATGAATAGCCGCACGGTGGGCGAGCTCACGATAGAACATCACCTCCGATCGATAAAACCCCAGATCGCGACCGGTGGCAGCAGCCACGGCATTGTCCGAAGGAAACTTGCCGACCAGGGTGCGCGGTGCATCGCGTGGTGGTGTGCCCTGATAACGCAATAAAAAGCGCTTGGTTTCACCGAGTTGGCCGGTGCCAACATCTTCGACGCCGAAGTCGGCAACCTTGGCCTCGATACCCTTGTTCTGCAGCGCGGCGCTCAGCCACGCCGCTGTAATCTGATCGTGCCGCGGAGCGACCGTCGTAGCTGTCATGCCATGCTTCTCCCGGCGCCGCACGTGTCACCATGGCGCGTGGCGGCGCCGCCGAATCTTAACCACCGTGTCCTGCGATTGAAAGAAGCGTTACACGCTTGCCGTAGTCGCGCGATTCCACGCATGATGAAGCATCGACGACAGCGGCGAATAAGGTAGTGATGTTGACGGGAGGATGTCTTTGCGGCGCCGTGCGTTATCGCATTAGCGCTGCACCACTCATGACACGGTTATGCTGGTGTCGGGTGTGCCAATACATCGGTGGCGGCGGCGCTACGGTCAATAGTCTGTTTCCTGCTGAGGCTTTTGCGGTCGAAGGTGTGCTGGGTGATTACGCCTGTGTCGCCGACAGCGGCAATCACATGCACCGGCGTTTCTGTGTGCAGTGTGGCACACCCGTTTTTTCCCAGAGCGAAGAACGTCGCCACGTGGTTATCGTGCGGGTCGGCACTTTGGACAATCCGCAAGCGGTCACGCCGGCCATGAATATCTGGATTGCGAGTGCACCGAGCTGGGCCTGCATCGATAGCCGGCTGCCGGCGACACCCGCGCAACCGCCGCCGCTAGGCTGAGCGGGTTAGTTTTTCACTCACATCGTCAAGGGGGTTGACCATGGCTGACTTACGCTGGGGCATGATCGGTTCGTCGGGGTGGGCCGATCACACATTTGCACCGGCCATTGCCCGCGCAGCGAGCAATCGCCTGGTGGCGGTGCTCGGGTCTAGCGCCAGAGGCGCTCAGGCGTTTGCTGGTCGTCATGGTATCGATGCGGCCTACGCGGATTTGCCTGCTCTGCTTGCCCATCCCGGACTCGATGCGGTGTGGGTAGCGTCGCCGCCCGATCTGCATCGCGCCCAGGTCATCGCTGCGCTCAAGGCCGGCAAACATGTGCTGTGTGAAAAACCGATGGCGGTGACAACAGCCGACTGCAAAGCCATGGCGCGCGCGGCGGAGCGCAGTGGTCGTGTGCTGCGCATCGGGTTCAATAATCGCGCCCATCCACAATTGCAGAAGCTCGCTGCCGCAATAGCCCAAGGGCGTTATGGCGAAGCGCTGGAAGCACGGGTGCAGGTTTATCATCCGTACCCGAGTGCACCGCCGAAGTGGCGCCAGAACCCGCAGCGCAGCGGCGGTTGGGCTATTGGTGATCTCGGCACCCACCTGCTCGATGTCCTGCGTTGGTTCATGCACGCAGACGCGGCCAAGGCCAGCGGCGTGCTGAGCAACCGCTGCTGGAACTTCAAGACCGACGATCACGCGGCGGTGAATGTGCGCTTCAAAAACGGCGCCATCGGTAACATCACCGCCTGTACCGGCGCAGCCGGTGGCGCACCGCGTGTCGAGTTCTACGGTAGCAAGGGTTATTTTGTGCTGCGTGGTGGCCTGTTTGGCATGGCCGGCGAACTCGAAAGTGCCTTCAACGGCCGCGCCGCGACGACCGTACCCGTGCCCGGCTTCGACACCTATGGCGGTGAAGTCGCGCAGTTCGCCCAGGCGGTGCGCGGTAAGGCTTGTGCATTGGCGAGCGCTGCCGATGGGGTCGCCAACATTACACTCGTGGCTGCAGCACGCGGCTGGTAGAGACACACCCTGACCGCGAGCCGGCGTTATCGTGCGAGCGGCCAACAAGGAACCAAGTATTGAGCTATTCACGCCACGACGAGCTGCGCTCGGTCGCCATTTATTGGGATTTCGAAAACCTGCATGCGGGGCTGGTCGAAGAGAAGTTCGGCGAAGGCACCTATGGCAAACCTGACAACCGCTTCAAGGTCCAGGAGCCGCTGGTCGACATCCAGGCGATCGTTGAACTCGGCGCATCGTTTGGGCCGATTGCCATCAATCGCGCCTATTGCAACTGGCAGTACTTCGGGCGCTACCGCGATGCGCTCTTACAGTCTGCCGTTGAGCTGATTCAACTGTTCCCACCGGGCGCGTCGGCCAAAAACGGCGCTGATATCAAGCTTTGTCTGGACGCGACGGAAGATCTCGCGCGCTTCGACCATATCGGCACCCTGATCGTAGTGGGCGGCGACAGCGACTTCATGCCCGTCGCGCAGAAAATCAAAGCCGCCGGTCGCACCCTGATTGGGGTGGGTACACGTCCTGCGACCAATCGTCACTGGGCCAAAAGCTGTCACGAGTTTCGCTACTACGAAAATCTGATCGAAGGCGACATCAACGAGCCGCACAGCACGGCAGGGGAAGCGCAGCTGCCCGCGGCGGTCGATCCCGTCGCCGAGATAGTGCGTCGTGCTGTGCGTCTGCTGGCGGAGAACCGCGGTGAGCCGTGGGTCAACAAGGCCGCCATCTGGCCCATGATCAAGCGCCTTGATTCAACCTTTGACCCCAAGGACCACGGCCACGACAGCTTTGCCGAGATGGTCAAAGCGCTGGACAGGATACTTGAGGTGCGCAAGGGTGAGTACGATCACGAAGTGCGCCTGCGCTGAGTGCCGCGGGTCGCGGCCAGCGCGCCCTAGCAGTCTGTCGGACTTAGGATGAATC
>JANOXY010000798.1:0-7752 GCA_031418675.1 Pseudomonadota bacterium | reverse complement strand
CGGGCTGGAGGCAGAAATTGCTGCTTTGTTAGCGCGTCAGCAAGCTGTGGAGGATTTGCAGGCCGACAGAAATCAGCCGGTGCACTTGTTGACGGAGTTGGTCAAACAGCTACCTGATGGTATTTATATTTCTGCCATGCGTCAGGAAAATCAGAATGTGACGTTGCAAGGTGTTGCACAGTCCAATGAGCGGGTATCAGAGTTATTGCGTAATCTGGCGAATAACTCGGCCTGGTTTTCCAAACCCGAAAATTGCGCGCACTATCGCGAAGAGGGTTACGTAGTCTGAGCACACGCTAACGCGTTGTGTTAACGGAGATCGAGAAATGACCGGCACCATGGCAGTACAGGATGAAATCGCCGGCCACTGGGTCGCCGCGCTGTCCGACTTGCTCAGCAACGCACCCCGCCCGGTGGCGCTGCACGAACCTGAGATCGGTGCGGCTGAACAAGGTCTCGTGGCTGATTGCCTGACTAGCGGCTGGGTTTCCTCGGTCGGCGAATACGTGACTCGCTTTGGCGACGAACTCGCGAGCTTGTGCGGCGCAAGCCACGCCGTGCCCTGCGTCAACGGCACAGCTGCCCTGCACATGTGTTGCCTGCTGGCCGGCATCAAAGCGGGCGACGAAGTGCTGGTACCTACCTTGACCTTTGTCGGAACCGCCAATGCCGTCAGCCATAGTGGCGCCATTGCGCATTTTGTCGATGCTGAAAACGAACGCCTGGGTATCGACCCACGTAAGTTGGATGACTATTTGAGCCAAAGTGCCCGCCTCGAAGCCCATGGCGCGCGCAATATCGCCACCGGCCGTTTGATCAAGGCCGTGGTCGTAGTGCACGTGTTCGGCCATCCAGCCGAGTTGGAAGCGCTGATGGCGGTTGCTGACAAATGGCATCTGGTTCTCATCGAAGACGCGGCCGAGTCCCTCGGCAGTACTTATCACGGCCGACCGCTCGGTGCCTGGGCGCCGCTCGGAGCGCTCAGTTTCAACGGCAACAAAATCGTCACAACCGGCGCGGGTGGCGCGATTTTGACTAACGATGCAGCGCTCGGTGCCCGCGCGCGACACCTGACCACCACGGCCAAACAACCGCACCGTTACGAATTCATCCACGATGAGATCGGATACAACTACCGGTTGCCGAACCTCAATGCTGCGCTCGGCCTGGCACAGCTTGCGCGCCTCGACGATTTCATCGCACGCAAGCGCGCGGTGGCAGCCACTTACATTGAAGCCCTGGACGGCCTGCCGGGTGCGCGCGTACTGCGCGAACCACCGCACAGCGTCAGCAATTACTGGCTCAATGCCTTGGTGCTGGATAACGAGCAGGCCAGCGCGCGTAACGCCATTCTTGAGGCCACCAATGAGCTCGGCATCATGACCCGCCCGTTGTGGCGGCCGATGCATCTGTTGCCGATGTACGCGCAGCAT
The DNA here is from genome assembly GCA_031418675.1 of Pseudomonadota bacterium. Lineage (GTDB taxonomy): Bacteria > Pseudomonadota > Gammaproteobacteria > JADJYF01. The sequence goes on along the minus strand of JANOXY010000798.1, from coordinate 6,319 downwards.
CCACGCATGCCTGATCTCGCGACGGCGGAAGATCTATACCGACGGGTGATCAATCTGCCCTCGAGTCCGCGGCTTGCACCGCTAATGGCGGCGGCGCGGGGCTGCACCCGGTGATGTCCCGCCGCAAGATTGCGGTGGTCACAAGCACACGCGCTGACTACGGTCTATTACGTTGGCCGATGCACGCCATCGCCGCATCGACCAAGCTCGAATTGCAAGTGATCGTGACTGGCACGCACCTTGCGCCGAGCTTCGGCATGACCGTACACGAGATTGAACACGATGGTTTCGCCATCGACGCACGCTTCGAAATCCTGCTGGACTCGGATTCTGCAGTCGGCACCAGCCAGACCATGGCGCTGGCAGTGGCGGGCATGGCGGTGACCCTTGAGCGTCTCAAACCTGATCTCGTGATGGTGCTCGGTGATCGTTATGAGATCCTGGCGGTCGCGGCTGCAACCCTCATCGCGCGTCGCCCGCTGTGCCATATCGCGGGCGGCGACGTAACCGAAGGCGCTTACGACGACGCCATGCGCCACGCTATCAGCAAGATGGCCCATTTGCATTTTCCGACCAATGCCAGCTCAGCCCGCCTGCTCGAAATGATGGGTGAAGCGCCCCACACTGTGCACTGCGTGGGCAACCCGGCTCTCGATGCCATGCAACAGGTCGAATATCTCTCGCGGGACGCTTTTTTTGCCCGTCTCGGTTATACGCCCCGCGTGCGCAATATCCTCTTCACTTACCATCCGGTGACGCTGGGCACTGAGGCCGGCGAGGTCGAAATCGCGCGGGTATTGACTGCCCTGGAAGCCCTCGGACAGTCCGTCGGCATCCTGGTTACCGGCAGCAATGCCGATACCGGTCACAGTTCGCTGCGACATGCCATCGACGAATTTGTACGGCGAAATGCCAACGTGCATTTTGTCGAGTCCCTCGGTCAGGCGCTGTATTTCAACGCGCTGCGGCATGTTGATGCAGTGGTCGGCAACTCCTCCAGCGGCCTGCTGGAAGCGCCATCGTTCAAGGTGCCGACGGTCAACATCGGTTCGCGCCAGGACGGCCGCCTGCGCGCGGCTTCGGTGCTCGATTGCCCGCCACAGTTAGAGGCGATCGAGCGTGCGGTGGCGGCCGCATTTGCCATGGATTGCAGCGCCGTAATCAATCCCTATGGCGATGGTCATAGCAGCGCACGCATCGTTGCCGTGCTGGAAGGCCTGGATGAACCGGCCCGTCTACTGCATAAAAAGTTCCACCGTGTGGTCGGTGCCCAGACAGGAGAAACATGATGTCCGGTCACAAGCCAGCGGTCGAAATCATCGCCGAAGCGGGCGTCAACCATAACGGCTCGCTTGATCTGGCCTGCCGACTGGTCGAGGCGGCAGCCCATGCCGGTGCCGATACCATCAAATTTCAGACCTTCAAAGCGGCCGCACTGGTGACACGCGCAGCGCGCAAGGCGGCCTATCAGGCACGCGAAACGCGCGAGTCAGGTAGCCAGTTCGACATGCTGACACGGCTGGAACTATCCGACCACGCGCACCGTGAACTCATGGCTTTGTGTGCGGCGCGCGGCATCCGGTTTTTATCCAGCGCATTTGACCCTCACAGCCTGGCATTTCTGCTCGACGAGCTCGCCCTGCCGGTGATCAAATTCGGTTCGGGCGAGCTCGGTAACGCACCGCTGTTGTATCAAGCCGCACGCAGCGGCAGACGCATCATTCTGTCGTCCGGCATGGCGCCGCTCGGCGACATCGAACGTGCACTTGGGGTGCTGGCGCTGGGTTATTCCGGACAGGGCGGCGAACGCCCGCGGCGCAGTGATTTTGAGCACGCCTGGGCCGACCCCGCGCAGCGTCAGGGACTTGGTGGCAAGGTGGTGTTGCTGCACTGTACCTCGCAGTACCCGACACCCTATGACGCTGTGAATCTGCGCGCGATGGATACCTTACGTGCCGCGTTTGGCCTTCCCGTCGGCTATTCCGATCACACTCGCGGCACGACCATCAGCGAAGCGGCCGTCGCGCGCGGCGCGGTGATCATCGAAAAGCACCTCACCCTCGACTGTCAGATGGAAGGCCCTGACCATAGTGCTTCGCTCGAGCCCGACAAATTTGCGTGCATGGTGGCCAATATCCGCGCGATCGAAGCCGCGCTCGGCGACGGGATCAAGGTGCCGAGTCCCTGTGAACTCGACACTTCCGACGTGGCTAAAAAAAGCCTGGTCGCCTTGCAGCCTATCGCGGCTGGTGAAGGCTTCAGCGCGGACAATCTGGGCGTCAAACGCCCGGGTACCGGCGTCTCACCGATGGCCTATTGGGAGTATCTCGAGCGCACTGCGCGGCGCGCCTACGAGGCTGACGATCTGATCGACGAATAAGCTCGAAAACGAACTCGCCGGCACGCTCCTGGTGCCCGGTCGCGCGCTCGCCGCTGGCCAGCTTGCGCGTTGACGCAACGGGGGGCAGCGGCTACTCTACCGGCGCCTGATAATGCCGCTTTTCCAGGGAAAATCACCACAAAATGGGTCTGGGAGTCATCTTCCATCACTTCGTCGGAATGGGGCATCCGTACATCCAGGGCGCGCTCACCGCTGAACAGTTCGATCAGCTCCTGACCGCGGTGGGTGTGCACAAATTTCTCGATCCCGAGCGCTGGGTGGCGGCACGCATGAGCGGCCAGCTCAGGGAAGATCAACATTGTCTGACCTTCGATGACGCGCTGCAAAGCCAAGTCGATATCGCATTGCCGGTGCTCGAAAGCCACGGACTGAAGGCTTTTTTTTTCGTCTATTCTTCGGTGCTGGAAGGACATCTGGAACTATTCGAGGTCTACCGCTACTTCAAAAATCAGTTCTACGGCAGTATTGACAGCTTCTATCTCGATTTCTACGCAGAACTCGCCAGACAGCTAGGCGCGGCAACGTTCCGCGATGAGCTGGCTAGCGCCGACGCGCACGGCTATTTGCAGCAGTATTCCTTCTATACCGAGGCTGATCGACGTTTTCGCTTCGTGCGCGATCGACTGCTCAGCACCGAACAGTACGGCGCCGTCATGGCCAGTCTGATGGCATCGCGCGCCACCAGCCCGGCGGCAATCGCGAACAACATCTGGATCGGTGTGCCCGGTCTGCAACGTGTGCAGGCGGGCGGACACGTGATCGGTCTGCATTCGCACACCCATCCCACCAACATGGTGACCATGGCGCGCGATCTGCAGGATGTGGAATACACCCGCAACATGGAGTGTCTGATCAAGGTGCTGGGCTATCGTCCGGACACCATGGCCCACGCCAGCGGCTCATACAACGAAGATACCCTCGATATTCTGCGCTCGCTCGGCGTCAAACTCGGCTTTCGCTCCGATGACGACGTGGGCGGTGGCACCATGCTCGAACTGCCGCGCCTCGACTACAAAATTTTTCTTGAGCGCTATCTTCCATCGTGGTCATCGAGCGCCGTCCGTGGCCAGAGTCGAATCCCTGTCTAAACGTGCCATGGACCTCGATACCTTCCTGCGCACGGTCATCGATTTTCTGAGCGAGGCTCGCCCTGACCTGACGGCACGAATTGCACAGCTGGAGGTAGACGAGGACATGTTCGAGGCGGGCGCAGTAGACAGCGCCACGTTTCTCGACCTGTGCCTGGCCCTCGAAGCGCGCACTGGCAGCATCATCGATATCACCGAATTGGAACCGGAGCAGTTCAGCACCATCCGCGGTTTATTCGATGTCACTGTGACGGCATGATGCGCCGCGGCGCGCAAGGAGCTGTCGATTAATCATTCAGCCCGGCTGGCCGTCACGGACGGTCCCAACACCCGACGATTGGTGACGGCGGTACTGAGCGCGTGGCCGCAGCACGCGAGTTTCCTCGAGCGCCATTTCAACTCTTGTGACGAGCACGACGCGAGCTTCATCAATACCCTGGCAGGCGAAGTGCTGGCACTGGCGGGTGATGAACTCGAGGCCTTCGCCGGCGACTATCGCTGGATGTGCACGCTGTTTCTCAAACACGAGTTGATATATCGCCGCAGCCGACAATTACGTCATGCGGGCAGCGACGAAATCCGTTCGCTGTATTACGACAATGCCACTGATATGGCGCGCTACATGCACGGCCTGCTGGTATCTCAACTGACCTGGCCGCAGCATCTTGGGGCGCAGCTGATATTCAAGCGTCATTTCCTGCCGCGTTTGGGCGCGGGCTATCGTTATCTCGAGATCGGGCCGGGTCATGGCGTGACGATGGCCGTGGTGGGTGCTGACACGCGCTGTGCTTCGCTCACCGGCTACGACATCTCGCCCGCAAGCATTATTCTGACCCGCGACGCGCTGGCACGGCTAGGTGTGACGCGGAAGGTCGATCTGCATTTGCAGGACATTTGCGCCGCGCCGGTGCATGACGCGCGCTTCGACGCCATCTGCATCTCGCAGGTACTGGAGCTGGTTTCGTCGCCGGCCGCCGCCATCGCCCATCTAGTCGATGTCCTGGACCGCGACGGCCTGTTGTTCGTCAACGCGCCGGTGGAGATGCGCGCGCCCGATCACATCCGCGTGTGGCATGACAGCGCGGAGGTCGATGCGCTGCTGACCAGCGCAGGGTTGGAAGTCGAGGCGCGCTACAAGGCGCACGTCGACCAGGTCAATCACGACGATCGTCAGGGCTACTCCTATCTCGTGCTGGCACGCCGCGCGACGGACTCACGACCGTGACGCTGGAAAAACGTTACTGTGGTGCAGCGGATCTCGATGCCTTCGCGGCATTCTTCGCCGAACATTGGGGAGCCGAGCATATTCTTGCCCGCGATCGCGAGTTCGCCTGCTGGCAGATGTCGCCCGCACGCAGCACCCTGTTCGGCGATGCGGCCTTGGCCGGCATCGGCTATTGGGATGCCGACCGCCTGGTCGGATTTATCGGCGCGATGCCTATGGATTTTAATCTCGACGGCCGTGTGGTGCCTGGCATGTGGCTGTGCAATCTGCTCGCCGCACCGGAATATCTCGACCACGGCCTCGGCCTGAAGCTCATGACGGCGGTGCATGCAGTACCGGCTGCCGTGATCGGTGCGGTGGGTATCAATCTGCGTGTCATCCCCATGTACCGCGCGATGCGCTACATGACGGCCGATCGTGTGCCACGACATGTGCGTGTGCTCGACAGTGCGGGCTTCGCCAGCCTGGTCGACGGTTGCCACTGGCGTACGCTCAGCGATGGCGCCCAGAAGTCGCTGTCGGTACCCGGACTGATGGTCAACGACGTTGTGGCGCTGGATGACAACTGGGATGATTTCTGGCGCGAATTCAGCGCACGGGGTTATGTCGGCACACATCGTGACGCGGCGTTTTTTGCGTGGCGTTATGCCCACCACCCGCGCCTTCGCTATCAGCTGGCGGTGGTGCGCAAGATCGACGGCGCGGTGGTCGGCGCTGCGGTGTGGCGCGAGGAACAGGTTCGCGCCAGCGACATCCGCGTGCTGCGACTGATCGAACTGCTGGCCAGCGACGATGGGGCCTGTCGTGCACTGTTGCAGCACGTCGAATCCTGGGGCCGCGCCCGTGGTGCCGTGATGATCGATCACTATTCCACCCAGCCACCGGTCGGCGCCCTGCATGCTTGCGGCTGGTTTGACGAAAGCGCAGCAGCAGACGATGTCCTGCCCTGCCTCTTTCAACCGCTGGTGCGGCAGTCGCGGGACATGAATTATGCCGTGCGTGTGATGGCACGCGCTGGCAGTGTGCATGCCGGTGCCGCTGAACGTTTGCTTGTGGTCAAATCGGACGGCGATCAGGACCGACCCAATTGATGGCATGCCGGTAACACAGGTCGCGGCATGCATCTAATTTTCCGATTCGTAACCAATGGTCCGCATGACCACTTTCCAACGCTTATCCATACACACGCTAGAGCAAAGGCAGCACTAACATGACGCTTCATCGGCACGCGGCAACCGAGATCTGGGACAAGTTCTACGCCACTGGCCATCGCCTGTGGTACCCCTACGAAGTCGTGGTACGCCTGGTCCGCTTCCATCTCGCCCACGGCAAACTCGATGGTGTCATGCTCGATCATGGCTGCGGCTCGGGCAATCACCTCGAGTTCCTGACGCGCGTTGGGGTTCGCACCCATGGCACTGAAGTGTGCCCCCAAGCATTGGACACCGTGCGATCGCGGTTCGAGGGGGCCATGCTACCGTTGCCACCCCTGCAGCTCATTGACCCGGTCGAACCCTTGCAGGGTCAGTTACCGGCCTATGACCACGTCATCGCCTGGGGCAGCACCCACTACAATCATCGCGCCAAAGTGCTGGCCGATATCGC
>JANOXY010000797.1:0-6040 GCA_031418675.1 Pseudomonadota bacterium | reverse complement strand
CACCGATGGCAAAGCTGCGCAGGGTATGGCGCAGGTAGTAGCCGAGCAGGGAAATACAGCTCAGGGCCGCAACCAGATAAGCCCATACAAAGCCGATATGTTCGGCCAGCGACAGCAGCAACAGAAAGAACATCGCCAACGCGACACCGACCATGGTGTAGTGCATGGGATGCAGCTGCAGGCCGCGCGCAAGTTCAGTACCGAGCAGGGCGATGAAGGTCAGAGCGACAAACAAAAACGCGTACTTCGTTGCACGATCGGTTTGTGTGTAGAGATTGACCGGGTCCATCAAGGTCACACCGAACGCGACATCGTCGATTTCGCGACAGGTGTCGGCATCGAGAAAATGTCGGTTAAAGATCTCGTCCAGGCCGGTAGAAAACTGTGAGGTTGACCACTGCGCGTCAAAACCGCGCTGCGAGATCGTACGTGCGCTGGGCAGAAAGCGTCCGATGAAACTCGGGTGCGGCCAATGGGACGACAACTGGACCTCGGACTGGCGACCCAGCGGAACCACACGCAGCTCCTCCAGGCCGCGCAATTGCACCGCAAAAGCCACGTCTATCACCTGCTCAAGGCGGACTTTCCCCAGCTCGGCGTGAATGCCATTGCCCAACACGGGCAGGGTGGCGCCAGGCGCAAAATCAATCTTGTGTTTCTCTAGCAACAGCGAGGGCACGTTGAGGATGCCGCGTGTGTCGCGTACCCCCACCGCGAGGCGCGCGCTGCCGAGCACAACCGAGCTTTGTGCTTCGCCGCTACCAAAGCGATCCGGCACCACAAACTGCGCTTTTATCGCCAGATCACTGGTGTAGAACAGGGCGTCGTGGATGCCGCGACGGCGGATGTCGCTGTCCAGTGCACCCGTGATCGAGAGTTTGCTGGGCAGGGCATAGCGGGTGCAGTCGCGGGTCGCATCGCGCTGCTCAAGTTTGTGGGAGGCCTGATCGTGATAGTCAACTTTGTAGGTCTCTCGGCAGGGAATGACCAGTACCGGTCCGATGAGCTGCTGACTGGTGGTCGAGGTCGCCGACATGTCGGCAATGGCCTGGGAATGGATCCGCTGCCGCTCCTGGACCAGGCCGCTGATCATGTTCAGTGGGATGAGGATGGCCAGCGCCACCAGGCCAACGGTAAAAAATCGGTTTGAGAGGATGCGTCGCATGAATATTCTCCTGACGGTTGAACGAGGTTGTCAGGATGCAAACGCTCCGTGCGGGTGGCATGCGCGCAGGGTGAAATCGAGATGAAATCGCTGTGAAGTAGCCCTCAGGTCGCAGGCAGGTGCAAGCTTGCGGTGACGCCCCCGGTGGGGTTGTTGCTGATGGTGAATGAGCCGTCGTGCAGTTTGGCGACCTCGCTGACCAGACTGAGTCCTAGGCCGCTGCTTTTGCGGCCCGTGTCGGGTCGCGGCAGGGAAAAAAAGCGTTCCGTGAGGCGCGGCAGGGCGTAAGCCGGAATCGGCTCGCCGCTGTTGTGACAGCTCACTGTCCATCGTGGGTCCTCGCGCCGCGCTGCAAACACGATACAACCACCCGCCGGCGTGAATGCAAGCGCGTTGTCGAGCAGATTGATCAGCGCCTGACGCAACAGGAAGGCATCACCAATAAGTTCGCAGTCGGTCTCGATCTTGTTTTCAAGCGTCAATTGACGCGCGCGTGCGATGGCTTCACGACCGCCAATAATTTCATCAACCAGGGCTTTGATGCCGATCGTTCCGGGCGCAACCAGGCTGCGTTGCTGTTCAAGCTGGGCGAGGTCCAACAGTCGCTCGATAAGTTGGGCGATGCGCGAGGCCTCAGACTCGATGTTACCGAGGAAGCGCTTGCGATCAGTCGGAGGCAGTTCGTCGTGCAGCAACTCAGCAGCGCCGAGGATCGCCGCGACCGGACTTTTTAATTCGTGGGTGAGCGTCTGTACGTACTGCTCGACATAGGCCTTGCCGTCCAGACGGGTACGCATGTCTTCGAGTGCACGACCCAAGGCCGCAAACTCCGGTTCAGCAATGGATGGCAGACCGATACGGGTACCCGCCGACACCGCTTGTGCGTATTTCGCCAGCGCACGCACCGAACGTGTTGTCCACCAGGAACTCGCGATGCTGACCAGCAGCGCACCAGCAAACGCAAACACAGCGCCTAACAACAGCTTACGGTGCGTGCGCGCGATGTAGGGCTCCATGGTCAGATTCGGTTTGGCGACGGTCAAAACGCCGATGATGCGTTCGCCGTCGCGAATGGGTGCCGCCACGTACATCACCGTCGAGCGCTCATCGTCGGGGTTATCGCGGGTAGAGCGTGCGCCATATGCACCGCGCAGGGTGCGAAACACGTCGTTCCAACGGGAATAGTCCGCACCCAGGTCGCGTCCGCTGGAATCGAACTGCACACGGCCATGGGCGTCGGTGATGTAGATGCGGTGATTGGGGCGCGCCTTGTGCACCCCCCAGATGCGCGCATCCAAGCTCATGGTCGTGAACGCGTGCATCTTCCGAGCAAAATGGCTTTCGCTAAGCGTGCCGTGCTTGAGGTCATCAGCGACCAGCAGCGCAAGCAGATTGGCAGTATCAACCAGCGTTTCTTCAGCCGATTGCCGCATGGCCGGTTTCAAAACCTCGAGCGCGGCGTCCAGTAACAACCATGAGCTCACGCTCAGCACCAGCAGATAACCGAGCAAAATGCGACTGCTATGCCTCACGGTGCATCGTTCAGACTGTAACCCAGGCCACGGTGGGTCTTGAGCGGCTCGGCCGTGGGCATGATGGCTTTCAGCTTGGCACGCAAGGTTTTGATGTGGGCATCGACGGTGCGGTCACCACTGCCGCTGGTGGCCGGCCAGATGGCGTCCATGATCTGGCCGCGGGAATAGACTTGGCCGGGACGCGCCAGCAGGAGCTTGATGAGCAGGTATTCGTAGCGGGTCAAGTCGAGTACGTGACCGTGATAGCTGACCCTGGCACGGGCTTCATCGAGCATCAGCCCCACGTCAGCGGCGGGCGATGAAGCGCTACTCTCTACCAGTGCACGACGCCGCAGATGGGCCTGCACGCGGGCCATCATTTCGCGCAGGCTGAACGGTTTGACGACATAATCATCGGCGCCAATTTCGAGGCCGACCACACGGTCGATCTCATCCCCCCGCGCGGTCAGAAAAATCACCGGCACGTCGGAAAATGCGCGCAGCCGTCGACACACTTCGAAGCCGCTCATATCCGGCAGTCCAAGGTCCAGGATCACCAGATCGACGGCGGTCTCGGCGACAAATTTGAGACCCTCGGCACCGAGCGTGACGAGATGCGTTGTGTAACCATCACGGGCCAGGGCAAAACGCAGATTTTCGGCAATGCTGGGCTCGTCTTCGATGATCAGCACGCGCGCCACGATCGCGATCTCCCTTACGGCATCCGCACGACGGCCGTGCTCTTAGTGCTTGATATAGGCCTCGATGTCGGCAATCGAAACCAGGCCATCGATATAGGCGCGCAGACCACCCTTGGCGTCGAACAGCAGATAGGTCGGGGTGCCGGTGAAGGGTTCGCCCGTGGTGCGCTGATATTTACCAATGAACTCATCGGAGTCGGCCATCACGCTGGGGAAGTTCTGTGCATGGGCGGCCTGATAGGTTTTGATCTTCTGCTGCTGGTCATAACCGTCCAGCGCGATGCCGAGCACGGTGGCATCACTGTCCTTATGCTTGGTGTGGAACTCCGAGATCATCGGATACTGTTTGCGGCAGGCGCCACAATAGGTCGTCCAGATCATCACCAGCGTCCATTTGTCCTTGTTCAGGAATTCACCTAAACCAGCGTGGCGGCCGTCGAGATCCTGCACTTGCACGCCGCCGGCGATGGCAGGCAGCGGCAGCAACAGCACGGTCCACAATACACCAAGGAATGCACGTCGACGTGCAGCGCGAGCGACGTTCACGAGCGGGATCAACGCGGCGTGATCGTGACCGGCATGCCAGCGCGGGTTTTGAAGGTGATCACTGCCTGCGGGGTCACGTCAAAGCCCGCCAGTGGCCGCACGCGAAAACGTTGCAGCAATTGCGCCAGCACCAGCTGGATTTCGAGCATCGCCATGCCTGCACCGATGCAAGCGCGTGGGCCGGCCGAAAACGGGATATAACAATAAGAATGGCGCTGCTCGTTGCGCTTGGGATCAAAGCGATCGGGATCAAAGCGATCGGCATCGGGCCAGTATTCCGGATGACGATGCAGGGCATACATGGAAATCGAGAGGTAGGCACCGGCCGGCACACGATAGCCGCCAAATTCCGCATCTTCGTTGGCGCGACGCGCGATGCCCCACACTGGCGGGTAGAGTCGCATCGATTCCTGCACGACCTGTTTCAGATAGGGCAGTTTTGGCAAATCGGCACTGAGTGCCGGGCGACCACCGAGTGCCCCGTCGAGTTCTGCCACCAGCCGCGCTTCGACGTCGGGATGCTGACCGAGCAGGTGATAGGTCCATACCAGGGCGGTGGCCGAGGTTTCGTGTCCGGCCAACAATAAGGTGATCAATTCATCGCGCATCTGTTCGCGGCTCATGCCTTCGCCGCTGTCGGCATCGCGCGCCGCGAGCAAGCGGTCAACAATATCACCACGCCCCTGTTCCCCCTGGGCGATACGTTGTTCAACCAGACCATCCACGATGCCATCGAGCTGGGCTTTGATGCGTGCAAAGCGCTGATTGCTGGGCACCGGCAGCCACGGAAAGAGTGTCAGCAGCGAAGCCAGCTTGAGTGGGTGCTGATTGACGATATGCAGGATCTCGGTCATCTCGTCGGCCGACTCGTCGATATCTGCGCCGAATAAAGTGCGGCTGACGATTTGAAAGGTCACGCGGCTCATGTCGCGATCCAGCCACACGGTTTCGTCGCTGCGTTTGCTCATCCAACTGGTCGCCAGTTGCGTGGTCATGTCGTTGATGACTTCGTCGAACTTGTCGATGGCACGGTTGGCAAACACGGGCTGCATGAGGCGGCGCTGCTTGGCCCAATCCGGACCGTCATTGGTCACCAAGCCTTTGCCCAGGGTGCGCCCGACCACTTTGTAGTCGATGGTGTCCTTGCTGTAGCGCGGCCAGGACTGTGTCAGTACCTGGCGCACATACTCCGGATGGTTGAGGCAATAAATGGTTTGGAAACCGCGCCAACGCACCAGATCGCCATAGGTGCGTGCAATGTGCAGCAAGGAATCTGTTGGGCTTTGGCGCAGCAGGCGATAGCCTTCCATCAGGGGCACGGCGGGCGGCAGGGGCAGTTGCGAACTGAGGTTGGGCTGAACGGCGGACATGGGCGCGTCTCGGGTTTAGGGTGTGTCTATGCTAAGGCCGCAACCGGGGAGCCGCCAGTCCGACAGCGCGACGCGGTCCCGATTTTCGAAGGCTTGCGGTGGGCGCGGTCTGCGCGCTGTGTGCGGGCTTGTGTTGGCAATGGTTGCCGCTACTATCCAATGACGAGTGATTCTCCCGTCGGCCCGCGCACTGGCGCCAATTTCGAGCTGTTTAAAGGAAGACGATAAAACAATGGGCGAAACAATTTGGCACAAGAGCGCCTGCAACCTCTGTTACGTGAACTGCGGCATTGAAGTCGCGGTGGAAGGCGAAGGTGAGGCGGCGCGTATCAAACGTGTGCGCGGGGACGAGGCCAATCCTAAGTCGCGCGGTTATCTGTGCAACAAAGCCCAGGGCATCGTCAGTTATGTCCACCATAAGGATCGCCTCACCAGCCCCTTACGTCGGCGTGCCGATGGCAGCCACGAAGCTATCTCGTGGCACACCGCCGTCACCGAAATCGCCGCGCGCTTGAGGGGCGTTATTGATCAGCACGGCGCGCAGAGCCTGGCGCTGTATGGTGGCGGCGGTCAGGGCAATCACGCGGGTGGTGCGTTTGTGACGGCCTTCATGCGTGGCCTGGGATCGCGTCATGTGTTCAATGCACTTGCTCAGGAAAAAACCGGCGACTTCTGGGTCAACGGTCATCTCTTCGGTGCGCAAAATTGCCACAGTGCCGAAGACATCGAACATTGCGACCTGCT
>JANOXY010000796.1:0-3098 GCA_031418675.1 Pseudomonadota bacterium | reverse complement strand
TTTACCCGGCGCCGCTACACCCTGCACCTCCGCTGCGGTATAGAGGTTGTAACGCGATACACGATAGGCGCCGGTCAGATCACGAAAAGTGGTCAGCGAACCCAGGGGCACCATCGCACCACGATTGGAGCGAGTCTTGAGCTTGAGCAGATCCGAAGGGTCATCGCGATAACTGCCTTCGGCTTGCGCCGTCACACGGTAAGTGCGGCCGAGGAAATTAAAGTCATTGATATAGGCCGAGCCGAGATAGATCTCAAGGGTATCGAGCACACGTTCGGCCGGCACATCGAGTTTCTCGGCGCGGATGCGATCGATATTGGCAAAGATTTTCGGTGTGGCTGTATTAAAAGTCGTAAAGACGTTTTTCACTTCCGGTAACTGATTGGCGCGCGCAATGAATTCGGTAGTGACCTGCTCAAGCGCCTGCACACCGTGGCCACCGCGGTCCTCAATATAAAGTTTCCAACCACCGCCCGTGCCTATGCCGCGTACCGGTGGTGGCGGTACAACAAAGGCCATCGCTTCCTGGATCCCGCCCAGACGCTGTTGCGCTTCTTTTAAGGTATCGGCGACGGAATGGCCAAGCTCGGCACGCTTAGCGTAAGGCGCAAGCGGGCAGAATGCCGCGCCGGCATCGGGTGAGTTTGTGCGCGAGGCACCATCGAAGCCGGCGAAACCTGCGCAATGGGCAATGTCCGGCATATCGAGCAGCAACGCTGCCGCGCGGCGCACGACTTTATCCGTACGCAGCACCGACGAACCCGGCGGCAGGCGATAGATGGTGATGATGTAACCCTGGTCCTGCTGGGGGATGAAGCCCGTCGGGGTGCTGTCGAACGTTTTCCAGGTGAGAACAATGAGTCCCGCATAGATCACCATCATGATCAGTGTCATGCGCACCAGCCGCCGGGTGATAACACCATAACCGCTGGAGAAACCCGCGAAGCTGGCATTAAAGCCCCGCGCAAATAATGTGAAGGGCAGAAGCAGGGTGCTGAGCAGTGCATGACGCTTGGCATGGCCGTCGTGGGGTCTCAGCAACAGGGCACCGAGCGCCGGTGACAAGGTCAAGGAGACGATGGCGGAAATCACTGTAGCGCTGGCAATGGTCAAGGCGAACTGGCGGTAGAACTGTCCGGAGATACCCTCGATAAAAGCAGTCGGCACAAACACTGCGGCCAATACCAGTGCGATCGCCACCAGCGCGCTGCCCACTTCGTCCATGGTCTTGTGCGCGGCTTCGCGCGGCGAGAGCCCCTCGGCCAGATAGCGCTCGATGTTCTCCACCACCACGATCGCATCGTCAACCGCGATGCCCACCGCCAGCACCAGGCCGAACAAGGTCAGATTGTTGATTGAAAAACCAAAGGCGCCCATGACGGCGAAGGTACCAATCAGCGCAATCGGGATGGCAACGATGGGAATGATGGCGGCACGCCAGGATTGCAGAAACACCATGATGACCAGCACCACCAGCAGCATGGCTTCGAAAATGGTGAGATAAACCTCCCTCACCGAGTCGGCGATGAACTGGGTGGGATTAAACGCGATCACATAGGCCACGCCCGAGGGCAGGTCCTTGCCAACCTCCGTCATCAGCGCTTCGACAGCACGGGAAGTTTCGATGGCGTTTGAACCGGGACGCTGAAAGATCGGCATCGGCAAGGCCGGCTTGCCATCGATGTAACCGATGGTGGAATAGTCCTGGGCGCCGAGTTCGATCCTGGCGACGTCCTTCAGGCGCGTAATGCGCCCGGCTTTGCCACGCTTGACGACGATCGCGCCAAACTGATCCGGCTCGAGGAATCGGCCCTGGCTCTCAACGGCGAGTTCAAACGCACCGGTGGTGGGCACCGGTTGGGCATTGATAATGCCCGATGCCACTTGCACGTTGTTGGCGCGTACCGCCTCCACAATTTCTGTCGCGGTGAGGTCCCGCGCGGCGGCCCGTTCGGGATCGATCCAGATGCGCATGCCGTAAGCACGCTCGGCGAAGATATTGATTTGTCCAACGCCGTGCAGGCGCGCCAGCCGATCGACGATATGGGTGCGGGTGTAATTCGATAAATAGGTCGGGTCGCGCGACCCGTCGGGCGAATAGATGTGCACCACCATCAACATATCGGGCGAGTTCTTCGCCACGTTGATACCGAGGCGTCGCACGTCTTCCGGCAGACGCGGCACGGCGATGGCGACACGGTTCTGCACCAGCACCTGCGCGATATCGAGATTGGTGCCAAGCTCGAAAGTGACGTTGATGACCAGGCGTCCGTCGCCAGTGGCGGACGACTGCAAGAACAGCATGTGGTCGACGCCGTTGATCTCCTGCTCAAGCGGCGTGGCGACGGTGTTGGCGACCGTCTCGGCACTTGCGCCCGGATAGTTGGCGGTGACCTGGATGGTCGGCGGCACGATGTCCGGATATTGCGCGATGGGCAGCGCCATATAGGCGATGGCACCGACCAGCACGATGACGATCGAGATGACAGCCGCGAAGATCGGCCGGTCGACGAAGAAATGCGTGAAGCGCATGGCTTACTTAATCGTACCGTCGGCGGCGATGGTGGCCTCGGTCGGCGTTACCGGCTTGCCGGGATGCGCGCGGATGATGCCGTTGACGACGATGGTCTCTTCCGGCTTGAGTCCCTCACGTACAACCCGCAAGCCATCGATGAGCGGCCCGAGCTTGACCACTCGCGCCTCGACGACATTGTCCTTACCCAACACCATCACCAGCTTGCGCGCCTGATCAGCGACCACCGCGATATCGGGCACCATCACCGCCTCGTGTTCACCGGCACCGTACAGGCGCGCGCGCGCAAACATGCCAGGCAGTAGTACGGGGTCGGGATTAGGGAAGGTCGCGTGACCGCGGATGGAATCGGAATTGGCATCGATTTCGTTATCGACGAAGGTCATGTTGCCCTTGTGCACCCACTCCGTCTCGTCGATGAGCTGGGCTTCAATGCGGTTCGGCACATCGCGCGAAGAGCGCCGTGTGCCGGCAGTATCGAGGCGGGTGTAGCGCAGGAATTCCGCTTCTGAAGCTTCAATTTCGAACTCGATCGGATCGAGCGAGACGATGGTGGTCAGCAAGG
>JANOXY010000795.1:0-9552 GCA_031418675.1 Pseudomonadota bacterium | reverse complement strand
CCCGACGTGGAAGAGGCACGCGCCTGACATCACCGCGCGGCTTTCTCGACCCCCTGTAGGTGCGAATTTATTCGCACACTCACCGATCGAGTGCAACCTGAAGCTCGCTTCGCGAATGTGCGAATGAATTCGCACCTACAGCGAGCCTGAGATCGGGTTCAGAAATTGCGTGTATTAAACGGCTCGTATTTGTCTGACAGACAATCGCGGCTGATGATGATCTTCATGACCTCCGAGCTGCCCGCATAAATCGTCGCCACCCGCGCGTCGGTGAACTGGCGGCTGATGGGATATTCATCCATGTAACCCGCGCCACCGTGCAGCTGTACACCAAGATCGGCGGATCTGACCTGTAACTCGCTGGCGACCAGCTTGGCTTTGGCTGCGTCCACGGCAGTCAGGGCACCGGCGTTGATGGCGCGCACACATTGGTCGATATAACACTGGGCGACGTCGAGTTCGGTGCGCAATTCAGCCAGTTTGAACTGGGTGTTTTGGAAGGCATCGAGGGTCTTGCCAAAGGCCTTGCGCTCGTGGGCATAGGCGGCGGCCAGGTCAAAGGACAACTGCGCCGACGCGAGCGCACCGCTGGCCCCGATCAGACGTTCTTCGGCCAGCCCTTGCATCAGGTATTTAAAACCTTCACCGGGGGTGCCCAGCACATTGGCGTTGGGCACTTTGACGTTATTAAAAAAGAGTTCGGCCGTGTCCTGGGCTTTCTGGCCCATCTTCATGAGATTGCGCCCGCGTTCAAAACCCGCCATGCCGCGCTCCACCAGAAACAGCGTCATGTGGTGCGGGTTGTTCTGCGGGTCGGTTTTTGCCGCCACAATCACCAAATCGGCATTGATGCCGTTTGAGATATAGGTTTTGGCGCCATTGAGCAGCCAGTGGTCGCCGTGGTCCTCAGCGTGGGTGCGCATGCCGGCGAGATCACTACCGGCATCGGGCTCGGTCATGGCGATGGCAAGAATGCATTCCCCTTTTACACAGCGCGGCAGAAAGCGCATGCACTGCTCTTCGTTGCCGAAGCGGGTCAAATAGGGTCCCACCAGGCGGCTGTGCAGGGAGTTATACCAATCGCCGACCCGCGCATAGGCGGTTTCTTCCAGGATGACCTGCTCAAAGCGGAAATCGTTATCGCCCATACCGCCGTACTTCTCGTCGGGCCAGACCATGAGATAACCCTGTGCACCGGCCTTCAGGAACGCCTCGCGATCAACGATGCGTTGCTCGCGCCAGCGCTCCATGTGCGGCACGATTTCGGCCGCCAGGAAGCGGCGATAGGCCGCGCGAAACATGATTTGTTCTTCGGTGAATTCACGGGGCAGCATGGAATGGTCCTGTTAACGATGTCAGAGCGAGGTCTCGGATTATCCTCCGCCCGTCGACCCGGCATCAACGACGAGCCGGGCGGTTACGGGCAGTCCGGGTTGTGCCCGCATCCGGGGCCGCGACCGCGCAAATGGCGACACGATGCGATATCAGTGCGCAGCACGGTATGTCCGTCGCGGTAAATATGGCACCATTTGCCGAAATCATACTTTCGCCACCTGAGGAGACAGCACATCATGGAATACGCCTGGGACCAAGATCGGATCATTCGGGTCGACATGACCCGCCAAACTGTCACCGTCGAAGCCTTCCCACAGGAATGGAAGCTGCTCGGCGGCCGTGCGTTGTCGGCCAAGATCCTGCTGAAAGAATGCGATCCAACTTGCGACCCGCTCGGCCCGAACAACGTGCTGGTGATGACACCCGGTACCCTGTCGGGTACCTCCGCGCCGACGTCCGGGCGTTTGTCCCTGGGCTGCAAGAGCCCCCTGACCATGGGCATTAAAGAAGCCAATGTCGGCGGTGACCCGGGTCAGGACCTCATGAAGCTCGGTTACCGGGCCGTGATCGTGACCGGTCAGCCGGCGGACCGCAGTCGGCGCTGGGGCCTGAAGGTCAACGAATCCGGTGTGGAGCTGGTGGCAGCCGACGAATACAAGGGCATGTGGAACTACGCGTTGTGCGAGAAGCTGCTCTCGGACGCACCGAAGTCCGCCTCGGTCATATCCATCGGCCCGGCGGGTGAAATGATGATGAAGGGTGCCTCGATCGCCTGCACCGATGACGACAAGGCGCGCCGTCCGGCACGTCAGGCCGCACGGGGTGGTGTTGGCGCGGTGATGGGCTCCAAGTGTTTGAAGTGGGTGCTGGTCGACCCGGCCAAGTCCTCGCTGCGTCGCCCCGCCGACCGCAAAGGTTTTGCTGCCTATACCAAGGAATTTTCCAAGGACTATCGCGCCACCCGTCACGGCAACTTCAAATACGGCACCAGCGCCGTGGTGCCAGCCGCCAACATGCTGCACACCTTTCCTTATAAAAATCGCACCGAAGGCCGCAACCCCGAGTTTGAACAGCTCGACGGCGCGCGCATTCTCGAGTCCTTCGAAACCCGCGGTGGTGAAATGCACAACTGCATGGCCGGTTGCATCGTGCAGTGTTCGAACATTGTCCATGACAAGGATGGTAACTACCTGACCTCGGCGCTCGAATTCGAGACCCTGACCCTGCTCGGCTCGTGCTGCGCGATCAACAACTGGGAAGATGTTGCCGATCTCGATCGTCTGTGTGACGAACTGGGCCTCGACACCATCGAAACCGGCGCGGCGATTGCGGTTTATATGGATTCCGACGGCATGGCCTGGGGCGATGCCGAGGGCGCGAAGAAGCTGTTGTCCGAAGACGTTGGCAAAGGCACCGTGCTGGGCAAGCAGATCGGCGATGGCGCTCTGTCCATCGGTACGGCGCGCAAACATCACCGCATCCCGGTTGCCAAAGGCCAGGCCCTGCCGGCTTGGGATCCGCGCCCACTCAAGGCGACCGGCATCACCTATTGCACCAGTGCCATGGGCGGTGATCACACAGCGGGTCTGGTGATCGACCCGAAGATCAGTGGCGAAAAGGCCGCGATTGCCTCCCAGGAGATTCAGATCGTCAACGCGATCTGCGACTCAACCGGTTTCTGCATGTTCCTTGGGCCATCCATCGAAGAAACCAGCAAATTCTTCTCGCCCTTCTTCGGCGAAGAAGTAAGCCGCGAAACCATTGCAGACATTGGTTGGGATTGTCTGCAGGACGAGTGGTTGTTCAATGAAAAAGCGGGCATGACGGTCGCAGACGACATCATGGCTGACTGCATGAGCACCGAAGGCATCGGGCCCGAGCACGGTATGAAGTTTGATGTGCCGGAGGAAATTGTGCGTATGGCCAAAGTGCGTCAGGCGCCAACCGAGAAATTCTGGCGCAAGTCCCCGGCTGGCTGACAGAGCACCGTAGTCCTGGTCCCGTCAGGACCAGGGCTACCGTTGCAATTCCCTATCGTACGGCCGATAGATCTCGACGCTAGTCGAGGTCTATCGGACTAGTTACTCAGCTTTCGCCGTCAGCATACTCGCGTCGAATCTCGCTACACGGCGCGGCCCGTCATGCAGCAGGCCTTTGGCATAATCGACACCCATCTTGGCCAGCGCATCGCGCAACGCACGACTATCGGCGTGCCCGGCGACGGTTTTCATGCCGAGCGCGCGAGCCACGCGGCACAAGCCCAGAACCACTTCATAATCAACGGAGCTGGTGAGCAGATTGCGCACAAAGCAGCCGCGTATCCCCAGATAATCAACTTGCATGGATTTGATGGCATCGATGGCGTCACTGCCAAAACCCAGATCGTCGATCATGAAATGACAATCGTCCTGTTTCAGGGTGGTGATGAAATAACGCACCAGGTCTGGATGGCTGGCGAGTACTGCTTCGGGCAGGGTGAAGCCTAAACGGCTGGCCACTGCGCGATGATCACGCACCATGCGAATGGCGTATTCAAGCAGGCGATCGTCAGCCGCCGATTGTGCCGAGAGTGGCATCAGCACCAGACGCATATCACCCAGCAACGCCTGTTCGCTGTATAAAGTCTCGATGCTGGCCTTGATCAACCAACGGTCGATATCGGCGCTTAGTTGATAGCGCGCTGCAACTGCCACCACTTCCTGACGGGGTATGAACACATCGCCGGCGGTGCGGATGCCGACACCAACTTCGCAATGATCAATCGGCAGCGCTGTCGTGGTCGCACACAAGGGCTGATAGAACAGATCGAGTCGGCCATCCTGCAAAGCGCGTTGAATGTCGCGTACCACCTCCAGGCGCTGTTCGCGCTGCACATCCTCGCCGGTCACCGGCTCGAACATCTGCACGCGGTTGCGACCGAAGCTTTTGGCGCTGTAACAGGCGGCGTCCGCGGCGCGCAGCAGATCCGCGGTGGTGCGCAGCTCGGGTCCAATCTCAACCAGACCTACGCTGATCGACACCGGCAATTGAATGTCGGCCCAGGTGAACGTGTGCTGGTCGATGGCGCTACGCAGACTTTCGCCTATGGCCCTGGCGCGCTCAGCACTGCAGCTATAGAGCAGCGCGCAGAACTCGTCGCCGCCGATGCGAGCCAGGGTATCGGCGCCGCGTATGCGGGTGCGTAATACATCCGTGAGTGTGCGCAGTGCGTGATCGCCGGCAGCATGGCCATAGGTGTCGTTGATGAACTTGAACTTGTCGATGTCGATATAGAGCAAGGTGTGAAGATTGTTTGTCGCACCGTCCATGCGAAGCAAGAGATTGAGAAAACGACGTTCGAAATCGCGACGATTGATGATGACCTTCAAAGCATCGTGGCTGGCCTGCCAGGCGACCGATTCGGTCCGTTGTCGGCGGCTCGTCATATCCCGCAGCTGCAGGCTCACGCCGGTAAACTGCTGATGCTCGTCGAGCAGAGGGGCGACCAGGTAGTCCACACCAAAAGCGACGCCGTCCATGCGCAGCAGCTGCGGTTGCTCGCTCATGGCCTGTACCTGCCGATTGAGCCGCACGTCCTCGAAGATCTCGCGCGTGCGATTGTGCGGATCGCGGCCGTGCACGATGCGCACACATTCCTCCAATGGCATTCCCAACAGCTGCGCGCGGTCGAAGCCGAGCAGGGCTGCCGCGCTGGCATTGACATAGTCGATTTTGCCGAGGGCATCGCAGGTCAGCAGTCCGTCACCGAGCGTATCAAGAGTCTGACGTTGGCGTGCTTCTTGTGCACGCAGGCCGGAAAGGTCTGCCACGCCGCGGGCTGCGTGAGCCAGCATCTGTGCGGTGTTGACGCCAGTCCCAGTGGCAGAAGGAGGCTCTGCGCCAAGCACGAGTCGCAGGGTGTCGCGCAGTGCGCGGTGAGTACGGAAATAGCTGCTGGCCACTAATTGCAAGGTGACCATGGCGAGCATCACCCACAGGATTGCACCGTCATGGTGTCCGCCATAAATGACGCCGCCGAGGGTCATCAAGCCCAGCGTGGCGAAGAAATAGGTGTAGGCAATGACCTGTTCGCCAAAAACCGGGATGCCAAACAAGGCCACCGCCAGCGCGGCGCTCAGCATGGCCGCCAGGGCGGTGCTATCGGCATAGGGCATGAGTACACCGAGGCCCAGGCCCCAGGCCAGCCCGAGTGCGGCCGCCGTGGGTGTCGCGAGTCGCTCGGGGCCGTCGCGATTGCCGGTGCGCAAGCTGAGCTGCAGCACCACATTGAGCAACACAAAAATCGACCAGCCAACGAGCAGGGCAGGTGGGGCCGACAGACGCAGACTTGTGGTGATGCCCGCCAATGCAGCGAGATGCACGGCCAGCCAGCAGCGGCCATGCAAGGTGTGAGGGGCCATCCCGGCTTGGCTCGCAACGGGGCGGGCTTCAGCGGCGTCGGGAGGAAGCTGGGCGGTACTGGTGTGGCTGTCTTTCATCGACGTCGCGTCCGTAACGGGTCCCAGCGCTGCCCTTCGCTTGCGGCGACTCGGCGGCTTCGCTCGGTTTGTAAATTATTGTTACGGGTGGAATCGGCGGTGTGACAGGCGTCACACGGATCGGGTGGCACGCGTGACCGGCGTCACGGGCCGGCGCGTGGGTAGGACGCGTGCGTTGGCGCGGCCTCCCAGGGCGACTAGCTGCCGCGGCGGGCAGCGACCCGCAGGCGCAGTGCGTTGAGCTTGATAAAGCCCTCGGCATCGGCCTGGTTGTAAGCGCCGGCATCGTCCTCGAAGGTTGCGATGGCAGGATCAAAGAGGCTGTCCCTGGGCGCCTTGCGACCTTCAACCGTTACGTTGCCCTTGTACAAACGCACCCGCACCGTGCCATTCACACGCTGTTGGGACTCATCGATCATGGTTTGCAGCATGCGCCGCTCCGGGCTCCACCAGTAGCCGTTGTAGATCAATGCGGCGTAGCGCGGCATGAGGTCGTCTTTGAGATGCGCGACTTCGCGATCCAGGGTCAAGGATTCGATGGCGCGATGGGCGCGCAACATGATGGTGCCACCGGGTGTTTCATAACAGCCGCGCGACTTCATGCCGACGTAGCGATTCTCCACAATATCCAGCCGACCAATGCCGTTGGCATTGCCCAGCGCGTTGAGTTCGGTCAGCACTTGCGCGGGTGTCATGGCGACACCATTGATGGCCACGATATCGCCGCGTTGGTATTCGAGTTCGATGATGGCCGCTCGGTCGGGTGCCTGTTCCGGTGATACGCTCCAGCGCCACATGGACTCTTCAGCGCTGGCCCAGGGATCTTCCAGCACCACACCTTCGTAGGAGATGTGTAACAGATTGGCGTCCATCGAATAGGGTGAACCGCTGCCACTCTTGTACTCAATGGGAATGCCGTGTTTGGCCGCGTAAGCCAACAGCGTTTCGCGTGAGGTCAGGTTCCATTCCCGCCAGGGTGCGATGACCTTGATGCCGGGTTCCAGCGCATAGGCGCCCAGTTCAAATCGCACTTGGTCATTGCCCTTGCCGGTCGCGCCGTGGGAGATGGCATCGGCGTCGGTCATGCGTGCGATTTCGACCAGGCGTTTGGCGATGAGCGGTCGCGCGATGGAGGTGCCGAGCAGATATTCGCCTTCGTAGACGGTGTTGGCGCGGAACATCGGAAAGACGAAGTCGCGCACGAACTCCTCTTTCAAGTCGTCGATGTAGATTTCCTTGACGCCCATCTTGGTGGCTTTGGCGCGTGCCGGTTCGAGCTCTTCGCCCTGGCCGATGTCGGCGGTGAAGGTCACCACTTCGCATTGGTACTCTTCGGCCAGCCATTTAAGGATGACCGAGGTGTCGAGGCCACCGGAATAGGCCAGCACGACTTTCTTGACTTTGAGTTTCGCCATGACGCTCGAAGGGTAGTTACGGGGAGGCGGCATTGTGCCTAGGGGTCGCCCCCAGGTCCAGCGCGCTGCGGCGCAGAAATGCCCTCAGAGCGGGCGAAATGTCACCTGTGGCTTACCGTCGGCAGCGTGCCCGAAATGCGCGCCAACGGGCATGTTGATCGTCAAGGTCTCGGCCGCAACGTCAACGATATTGCTCACCAGGCGCACCCCTGGCGCATCGGCAAAATCGATCAAGGCCACGATGTAGGGCAGTGGGCCCGTGTAGCGCGCATCGAAGGCATGGTGGATTTCGGTCCAGCTGTAGAGCGTGCCGCGCCCCGCTACTTCTCGCCACGCCAGGTCTGCACTTTGGCAATGGGGACACAGCGGCATGGGATACCAATGAAAGCGCGCGCACTTCATGCAATAGGGAAAGCACAGGCGACCCGCGGCAAGATGGCTGAAGTGCGGCTCGAATTCAGGATTATCGACCACCATCAGCGCTGGTCCTTGCCCAATAACAGCACTCCATAGTCGGGGATAGACCAACCACCGACCAGACCGATATCGGCTTTGCTGACTTGGGCGGCACCGGCCGCGCCGCGCAACTGGCGTACCGCTTCGATGACGTGTTCAACACCGAGCAGATAACTGTAGGACAACAGGCCGCCATGGGTGTTGACCGGCAGGCCGCCGTGAATGCCGATGCCACGTTCGCGCACAAAGGCGGGTGATTCGCCGCGGGCGCAAAAACCCAGGTCTTCCAACTGCATCAAAACCGAGATCGTAAAACAATCGTAGAGCTCAGCGAAGTCGACATCGGCGATAGTAATGCCCGCTTCGCGCAGCGCGCGCTGACAGGCGCTGTGGGCGCCGGTCACGCGAAAGATCTCCGGCTGCTGGGTGAAGATGTCATCACCACTGAAGGGCTCGCTGGCAAAACTCGAGGCCAGCACCCGCACCGGTGGCTGGCGCAGATCGCGCGCACGTTCAACGCTGGTCATGATAAAAGCGCCCACACCATCGCTGATCAGGCAACAGTCGGGCACCCGCAAGGGTGAAGCGATCATGCGCGCGGCGCGATAGCTCTCCAGCGTCATCGGCGTGCGGGCCTGAGCCGCGGGATGCAGCAGCGCGTTGTCACGATGACTGATGGCGACCGCAGCGAGATCGGCATCGGTCATGCCGTATTCGTGCATGTAACGCCGCGCCCACAGCGCGAAATAACTGGGTTGAGCGTTGAAGCCGTAGGGTTTTTCGAAGGCCATCTTGGCCGGATACATATCGTGGAAACCGTAGGGACCACTCGCCCGCGAACCCCAATCCACACCGAAATAAAACAGCACCGTGCGCGCCTTGCCGGCGTTGATGGCAAGTTTGGCCAGCTCGGGTGCACAGGCGACACCCACCCCACCAAAAGAATTGCCGCCGTCGAAGCGGCGTTCGATACCGAACTGCGCGGCGATGAATTCCCGCGGCACGGTATGCGGCATGATGACACCATCGGTGATGATCGCATCCACTTCGCTGGCCGCCATGCCGGCGTCGTCCAAGGCGAGTTGCACGGCTTCGATCGCAAGCTGACGGATGCCCTTGTGCGAGCGGCGGACCGGCGTCGTCTGACCGACGCCGACGATGGCGATATCCATGGGGATGTTGGTGTCGTTTATCGCGCTGCCGCGCACGCTGCGCACGCGGCCAGCACGGCTGCGTAATTACATGTTGAACACGCAGAGCTTGTTGCCGTCGAGATCGCGAAAATAGGCACCGTAAAAACCGTCGCCACGGGGCCCGGGTGCGCCTTCGTCTTTTGCACCCAGGGTCAGGGCCTTGGCATGCAGTTTGTCGACCTGTGCCGTGTCGGAGACATTCAGCGAGGTCATGTTGCCGTTGCCTGGCGTGGCAGGCTTGCCGTCGAAGGGTTTGATCACGCACACCATCGGCGCGCCGGGGGCATTGGCCCAGGCGATAAAACGATCGTTCTGCATGGCGCGCTTGGCATTTTGTAATGCCAGCAATTCGTCGTAGAAGTGGGCCGCTTGTTCGATGTTGTTGGTGCCAAGTGTGACGTAGCCGATCATGGGGCGCTCCTTAGAGTGAGGATTTGTTTTGCGCGCAGGGGATACCGCGCGCAGCCATGATACGAAGGCCTTGTTCAGGCGTCGAGTGCGTGGGTAAAAGCGCTCAGGAAAGCAGCCGGTGCTTCCGAATGGGGCCAATGGCCACCGCCTGCGATGGTCTCCAGATGGTAGTTTGGAAACCAGTGTGCGATCAGCGGCAGATGTTCGCTGCCGACGCGATCCGACAAGGCGCCGCGTATGAACCAGGCCGGGCCATCGTAATGG
>JANOXY010000794.1:0-3640 GCA_031418675.1 Pseudomonadota bacterium | reverse complement strand
GCCAGCATCGCGATCAGGATCACCAGCAGGCCATTACCGATCATTATTTTTTGTAGTTGTTCCATCGTCTGGCGCTCTTGTTATTGGCGGGAATCTTGTTGTGCTTAGCCGCTGCGGGGGCAGGCTGGCGCTCAGGCCGGGCTGCTTTGCGCGGAGGTAAAGGGCACCGCTAGATCGGCACTGAAGGTATCGATCAATGGCAGCACCGCACCGGCCGGTAGTGTTGCATGGCCCGCCACCCAGTCCTTCATCCATTGCGGGTCGTCTTCGCAGCGCGGGTTGTAACCCGGCAACATCGCGCGCAACAAAAATGGCGCGACATTGCGCACCAACGAACCCAGTTCACCTAGGAGCTCGAGCAGCCGGCGCGGATTGAACAGGTCGCCGTCCTTCTTCAGTGCCGTGAACATGGCAAGAAAGCCATAACCAAGCACGTGGGAAGAACCGTGCAGCACACCGAGGGCACGTGGCAGGTATTGGCCGGAATAGGCCATGTAGGCATCGAAGGCAACGGTTTTGTGCTCCGTCTCTTCCACCATATGCATGATCCAGAACGACGCCACGTAGGGGCAGCCTTTACCAAACAGCTGGCGACGCTTATTGATAAACCAGCTGGTAAAACCATTGGTCATACTTTCAAAGCCAGCGTTATAGGCCAGACGCGTGCGCAGGCTCTTGCGTGACAACTTGGCAAACGATGCAGCGAGGCGTTCTTCAACTGCCGCCAGTTCCGGGTAGCCGTTGGCTTTGATCAATTCATTCAAGCGTCGATGGCATTGATAGTGACGCGCTTCCTGGCCATTGAAGCCGCGGATGTCCGCCAGCAGTTCGGGATCAGTGATATGGGCGGTCGCTTCCTGCATGGTCTTGATTAGATAGGGCTCAAGATAGGGCATGGCCAGGGAAAAGCCGTTGAACATGTGCGAACGCACGACGTGTTCGGGTGACCATATGGGCGCCAGGTCGTCGGGGAAATCAAAATTGAAAGCGCGCACGACGATCGCATCAACCTGCTTGGGCTGGTACTGGTAGTGAGGATTGTTAGTCGAGCCCATGGTGCCGTCTCCTGCGCGTTAATGGACGGCACATTGGCACGGGGCGCAGGCTAGCGCAATCGATACTCAACACCCTGGCGGGTATTAACCGTACTGTGCCGACGGGTGCTTGGCCTTGGCCGACCAGTTACAACAAGATATGCCGGATATCGCCCAGCACGGTGGTCAGGTAACGGGTGAACTGCGCAGCCGCTACACCATCGATGACACGGTGATCGTAGGACAAGGTGAAGGGCAACATCAGGCGCGGCACAAATTCGTTGCCGCGCCATACCGGTTTCATCGCCGAGGGTGAGACGCCGAGTATCGCCACTTCCGGCATGTTGATGATGGGCGTGAAAGCGGTGCCGCCCACCCCGCCCAGACTCGAGATGGTGAAGCACGCGCCCTGCATCTCGGCCGGCGTGATCTTGCGCTCGCGTGCCTTCTTCGACAGGTCGCGCACTTCCAGTGCGAGTTCGTACAAACCCTTTTTGTCGACGTCGCGGATCACCGGCACCACCAGTCCGTTGTCAGTGTTCACGGCGATACCAATATGAAAATACTTTTTGTGCACCAGCGACTCGCCGTCCGGTGAGAGCGAGGCGTTGAAGTCGGGGAATTTCTTCAAACCAACCACCGCGGCTTTGACCAGAAAGGCGAGCAAGGTGAGCTTGGTGCCCTTTTGCTCCGCCTCGTCAGCTTTGGATTTGCGGAAGGTTTCGAGCTCCGTGATGTCGGCCTCGTCCATCTGGAACACGTGGGGTACGGTCACCCAGCTGCGATGCAGGTTCTGACCGGTCAGGCGTCGGATCTTGCTGAGTGGCGTGACTTCAATTTCGCCGAACTTGGTGAAGTCGATGACTGGTGCAGGTGGCACATTGAGCCCGCCGGTACCTGCGGCATGGCCTCGCGTGCCGCGCATCACTTCTTTGACATGGGCCTGCACGTCGTCCTTGAGAATGCGGCCTTTGGGACCTTTGCCATAAACCAGTGCGATATCCACGCCAAGTTCGCGGGCGAACTTGCGCACGCCGGGACTGGCATGGGCTTTTGATGACGTCACCGCTTGTGGTGGCGACGGCGGCGCGACCCGGGTTGCAGCGGTCTTCGGCATGCTGACCGGTGTAGCAGGGGCGCTCACTGGGCTCGCTGCTGGCGCGCTGGCCGCCGCACTGCTGGTCACCCGCAGCACTACGATCACATCGCCTTCCGAAACTTTGTCACCGACGCTCGCCGTCACCGACTCGACCACGCCGGCCACGGGCGCCGGAATATCCATGGTGGCCTTTTCGCTTTCGACCGTCAGCAAGGGATCTTCAATGCGCACCGTATCGCCGGCTTTGACGAGTATGTCGATGACATCGACATGTTCAAAATCGCCGATGTCGGGAATACGGATCTCGATGGTGCTGGACTGGGCGCTGCTGACGACCGCTGCGGCAACCGCGACTGGCGCGCTCTGTGCGATGGGCGCGGCGGCGGGAGCGGGAGCGGGAGCGGGAGCGGGCGTTGCAGCGGGTGCTACCGCGATCACCTGGGTGACTGCTTCACCACCAGCGATTGGCATGAGGGTGAGAATCAAGGCGCCTTCGCCGATCTGATCACCCACCACCACATTGATGGCGAGCACGGTACCACCCGACGGTGCCGGGATGTCCATCGTCGCCTTCTCGCTTTCCAGCGTGATGAGCGGGTCTTCGGCTTTGATCACATCGCCCGGTTTGACCAGGATATCGATGACATCGACGTGATCAAAATCACCGATATCCGGCACCCGTACTTCAACTTGGCTGCTCACGGCGCTGCCCTACTGGTTCATCGGGTTGGGTTTATCGGGATTGATGCCGTACTTCGCGATTGCATCGGCAACCTTTTGCGCCGGCACCACCCCGTCGTCCGCCAGCACTTTTAAGGCCGCCACCACCACGTAGTAGCGGTTGACCTCAAAATACTGACGCAGCTTGCTGCGCGAATCGGAGCGGCCAAAACCATCGGTGCCCAACACACGATAACGGCCCGGCACATACTCGCGGATCTGACCGGCATAAGCGCGGATGTAATCGGTGGCCGCGACGCTCGGGCCCGCATAGGCGCCCAGTTTTTGGGTGATGAAGGGAATACGCGGGGTGTCCAGGGGATGGAGCATGTTCCAGCGTGAACACTCCAGGCCTTCACGCCGCAGTTCGTTGAAGCTGGTCACGCTCCACACGTTGGACGTAATACCGAAGTCTTCCTGCAGGAGCTCCGCGCCCGCCAGCACTTCGCGCAGGATGGTGCCGCTGCCCAGCAGTTGCACCTGCGCGCCGCTGTTTTCCTTGAACAGATACATGCCACGCACGATGTCTTCTTCGATACCCACCGGCATGGCCGGGTGGGTATAGGCTTCGTTCATCACGGTGATGTAATAAAAAACATTCTCCTGGCGCTCGAACATGCGCTTCATGCCGTGATGGATGATGACGGCCAGTTCGTAGCCGAAGGTCGGGTCGTAACTCACGCAGTTGGGAATGGTTGCGGCGAGGATATGGCTGTGGCCGTCCTGATGCTGCAGACCTTCACCCGAGAGCGTGGTGCGTCCGGCGGTGCCACCGAGCAGAAAGCCG
>JANOXY010000793.1:0-1919 GCA_031418675.1 Pseudomonadota bacterium | reverse complement strand
CGGCCGCGACGCCGCCCACCCCACCGACTGATACCGTCACCTACGAACGGCGCAAGAAGCAGCGCGATGCCGGCTGCGTCACCGACGCTGGTCTGCGCTTCGATGACTCGGTGCCGGTGGTCACTATCACACTGCCGGTGCCGTCTGACATCGGCGAGCATGAAGTCATTGGCGAAGACGTGACCCATCGTCTGGCACAGCGCCCGGGGAGCTACGTGGTGCTGAAGTACGTGCGCCCGGTGGTCAAACGCAAAACCGATGCGGTGATGTGCTCGTGGTCTGCAGCGCCGGCGGTGTGGGCGGGCAGTGTGGCCGATGTGAGCCTCATCGCGGGGTTGCTGGTCGACAAGTTCTGTCATCACTTGCCCTTGTATCGCCAGCACCAGCGCATGGCCCTGAGTGGCATTCAAATATCGCGTGCCATCTTGACGCAATGGGTACACCGGGCGGCGGCATTGCTCGCGCCCATCTACGCTGCACAACTACGCCATGTCTTGCTGTCGAAAACGCTAGCGATGGATGAGACGCCGATTAAGGCGGGACGCGACTACGACAAAGGTCGGATGAAGACCGGCTGGTACTGGCCGTTGTACGGCGAGGACGACGAGGTCGTGTTCACGTTCTCGTCGAGTCGAGCGCGCAAACACCTCGACACGCTGCTGGCCGGCTTCAGCGGCACGTTGCTCAGTGACGGTGCGGCCGCTTATGCCAGCTTTGCACGCGAACGGCCACAACTCGTGCATGCGCAGTGCTGGAGCCATACGCGACGGATGTTCGTTAAAGCGGAAGCGGGCGAGCCGGGAGCGGTCGCCGAGGCACTCGCCCTTATCGGCCGTCTGTATGCCGTCGAAGCCGAGCTTCGTGCGCGCGGTGATGATGCATCGGCGACTCTCGATTATCGCCGCGCACACGCCCTACCGACAGTCGATGCCTTCTTCGCTTGGGTCGATACCCAATGCCACCGCCTCGACCTGGTGCCGAGCAATCCGCTGGCCAAGGCCTTGGCTTATGCCCGTGAACGCGAAGGTGCATTGCGCGTTTATCTCGGCGACCCCACTGTCGCCATCGACACCAATCATCTCGAACGCGCGCTGCGTCCTATACCGATGGGGCGTAAGGCGTGGATGTTCTGCTGGACCGAAGTCGGTGCCGAGCACGTTGGCGTCATCCAAAGTCTGATGACCACCTGCCGTCTGCACGGCATCAATCCCTACACCTATCTGGTCGATGTTCTGCAGCGGATCTCAATCCACCCAGATCACGACATCGGGGCGCTCACGCCACGCGCCTGGAAGGCCACCTTCGGCGACAATCCTATGCGCTCAGATCTCTATCTCGCCACTGCGTAAACCGACTTAACTCAATTACGGCCTCGTTTAGCCGCTTACCAAGCAACTGCATATCTTGCAAAGCCAAAGAACTATTGGGCTGCAGGTTTCATTGTCGTCATTTGGTTGCTTCTTGCAGCCGCAGGTTGGGTATGGTGGTCACGCCACCGATGAGGCCTAACCCCTTGTTCAAGCGGAGCGCCAACGGCAGCGTGCTGTCGATGCTATTGCCATACCGTCATACGGAAAAAATGCATCTGAGTGCGGCGTAGCGCGATACGCGCGCGGCGGGTGCGGGTGAATGTGTATTTCACGCATACGGGGCTACGCTGTTTGAGAGGAAGCGCTGGCGTGCGGTAAGTGCGGCGAGACATCCCGCTATCGTCGAATTGTTTTCAATAAAGAAGGAGACCGCCGGTGGCGCAAGCGAGACTACCATCGGTGCGTCACGCTCCCCACCGTGCGGGAATGTCTGCGCCGTTTCCGTGACGCGCGCATTGAGTGGCCATTACCCCCCGCGCTCGACGACGCAGTGCTGCTCGAACGATTGTATCGACGGCCGGCGAGTGGGCCGGCACGTCCTGTGCGTGA
>JANOXY010000792.1:0-1674 GCA_031418675.1 Pseudomonadota bacterium | reverse complement strand
GATCGCCTACCACCTTACGTCTTTAATGTCGTGGGTGAGCTCAAGATGGCGGCGCGCCGTCGCGGCGAAGACATCATCGATTTCAGTATGGGCAATCCCGATCAGCCCACACCCCAGCACATCGTCGACAAAATGTGCGAGGCCGCCCAGCGTGGCGACACCCATCGATACTCGGTATCCCGTGGCATTCCACGACTGCGTACTGCGATCTGCAACTGGTATCGCACGCGCTACGCTGTCGACCTGGATCCCGACAAGGAAGCGATTGTCACCATCGGCTCCAAGGAAGGTCTCGCCCACCTGGCCATGGCCACGGTTGATCGCGGCGATGCGGTGCTGGTGCCCAATCCGGCTTACCCCATTCATCCCTATGGCTTCGTGATCGCGGGTGCCGACATCCGCCACGTGCCCATCGGTCCGGGTGTCGATTTTTTCCACGAGCTCGATAGCGCAATCAAAAACACCTGGCCCAAGCCAAAAATGTTGTTGCTCAATTTTCCCAGCAACCCCACGGCGCAGTGTGTCGACCTGGAGTTTTTCGAACGCGTGGTGGCGGTGGCGCGTGAGCACAGCATTTAGGTGGTTCACGATCTGGCCTATGCCGATCTGGTGTTCGACGGTTACAAGGCGCCGTACATCATGCAAGTCGCGGGTGCAAAAGATCTCTGTGTGGAATTTTTTACGCTGTCCAAGAGCTACAACATGCCGGGTTGGCGTATCGGTTTCATGGTCGGTAATCCTGATCTGGTCTACGCGCTGGCGCGGCTCAAGTCCTATCTCGACTACGGCATGTTCACGCCCATCCAGGTAGCGGCGATTGCAGCACTGGAAGGTCCCCAGGACTGTGTGACCGAGATCCGCGACATGTATCAGATGCGCCGAGATGTGTTGTGGGAAGGATTGCAATCGGTGGGCTGGGACGTCGAAAAACCGCGCGGCACGATGTTTGTGTGGGCGCGGATCCCCGAGCCCTGGCGCGCGATGGGTTCGCTGGAATTTTCCAAACTGTTACTGGCCGAAGCCAAGGTTGCGGTGTCACCGGGCATAGGATTTGGTGAGTACGGTGACGATCACGTGCGCTTTGCCCTGATTGAAAACGCCCACCGTTCGCGCCAGGCGATCCGCGGCATCAAAGACATGCTGCGCAACGGCGCCGGCGTCGGAGCCTGAGCCATGGCGCGGCGACGGGTACATTTACCAGCGGTCAAGATCGGGGTGCTGGGTCTGGGCACCGTCGGCTGCGGCACGCTCAACGTGCTGGCGCGTAACCGTGACGAGATCGCACGTCGTGCCGGACGCAACATCGAAGTCGTGGCGGCATCGGCGCGGGATCTTGGCAAACAACGGCCGATCGACAGCCAGGGCATTCGTCTCACGACCGACCCATTCTCCGTCGTAGACGATCCGAACATCGAGATCGTGGTTGAGTTGATCGGCGGTACCGATCCGGCGCGCGAACTGGTGCTGCGCGCGCTGGACAACGGCAAGGACGTGGTCACCGCCAACAAGGCGTTGATTGCGCTCCATGGCAACGAGATTTTTGCCCGCGCCCAAGCGCAAGGCCTGACCGTGGCTTTCGAAGCTGCGGTCGCCGGTGGTATTCCGGTCATCAAAACCCTGCGCGAAGCTTTGGCCGGCAATACCGTCGAATGGCTGGCCGGCATTATCAACGGC